>JBIOWR010000203.1:0-9638 GCA_044868775.1 Actinomycetota bacterium | reverse complement strand
CGTGATCGCGCGCATCGAGAACGACGCCGTCGTCGTCGACCTGCGCACGATCGACCCGGCCGACGACGAGCACGTCGCGCGCGCGCTGAAGGCCTGATCCGTCGATGCACGTCCTCGGCACCGCGGGCCACGTCGACCACGGCAAGAGCACGCTCATCCACGCCCTCACCGGGATCGACCCGGACCGCCTCGCCGAAGAGAAGTCGCGCGGGCTGACGATCGACCTCGGCTTCGCGTGGCTGACGCTGCCGAGCGGGCGCGACGTAGGCATCGTGGACGTTCCCGGACACGAACGCTTCGTGCACAACATGCTCGCCGGTGCCGGCTCGATCGACGCCACCATATTCGTGGTAGCCGCGAACGAGGGATGGATGCCGCAGTCCGAGGAGCACCTCCAGATCATCGACCTGCTCGGCGCGCGCGGAGGCCTGGTCGCGCTCACCAAGATCGACGCCGTGGACGACGACACGGCGGCGCTCGTGACGGAAGAGATTCGGGAGCGCATCGCGGGGACCGTGCTGGACGACGCGCCGGTCGTGCGCGTGTCGGCGCGAACCGGCGACGGCCTCGACGCGCTCGTCAAGGAGCTCGACCTCGTGCTCGACCGCACGCCGGCGTCACCGGATCGCGGGCGTCCGCGCGCGTTCGTGGATCGCTCGTTCTCGATCAAAGGAGCGGGCACGGTGGTGACCGGCACGCTCACGCACGGAACGCTTCGCGTGGACGACGAGGTGGAGATCCTCCCGTCCGGCGTGCGCGCGCGCATACGAGGCATCCAGAGCCACCGCCGCGCGCGCGACCACGCCGAGCCCGGCAGCAGGGTCGCGCTGAACCTCGCCGGCATCGACCGCCACGAGATCCATCGCGGCGACGTCGTCGTCGCGCCGCGCCAATGGAAACCCACGAGCGCGCTGGGCGTGCGCGTGCGGGGTGTGCGATCGCTCGCGCATGCGCTCACGAGCCGGGGCGCGTACAAGCTCTATCTCGGCGCGGCTGAGGTCGACGCGCGCGTCACGCTGCTCGATACGCGCGACGTGCGCGCTCGCGGCCAGGCGTACGCGCGCATCCGGCTCCTGAGCCCCGTCGTCGCCACCGAAGGCGATCGTTTCGTGCTGCGCGACCGCGGCCGCGACGAGACGGTCGCAGGCGGCGTGGTGCTCGACGCGCATCCGATGCCGGGCCGTGCATCGGGCGCGATCCTCCTGGAGCGCTTGCAGCGGCGCGCCACGACCGGCGCAAACGCCGTGCACGAACGCGGCGCGATCCCGCTCGACGACCTGGTCGCGCTCACCGGCACGGCGCAACCCGCCGGTGTCGTGATGCTGCGCTCGTACGCCGTCGATCAGGCGTGGCTCGACGACGCAACGACCCGTATCGCCGCCGCACTCGCCGAGCACCACGCGCGCGAGTCACTTGCGCGCGGCATGCCGCGCGACGAGGCGCGGCGTGCAGCAGGGATCGCCGATGCGCGTTTGTTCTCCGAGATCGTGGAGCACCGAGCGGACTTGTTCGCGAGCGAGGGCTCACTGCTGAGCGTGGCGGGCCGCGCCGTGCAGCTCACGCCCGAGCAGCAACGGCAACGCACGGCGGTGCTCGCGGCGACGGCGGGAACCGCGCCGCCCGCGCTCGCCGATCTCGAGCAACGCTTCGGCGCAAAGCTCGTGCGCGCGCTGATCGACGCCGGAGACCTCGTGAAGATCGACGCGGCGCTCGTGTTCACGGCCGATTCGCTCGCCGAAGCCAAGCGCGCGATCGCGGACGCTATCGCGAAGGAGGGACCGTCTCCGGCGTCACGCTTGCGCGAGGTCCTCCGGACCTCGCGCAAGTACGCGATCCCGTTGCTCGAGCATCTCGACGCAACCGGCTTCACCAAACGCGAGGGCGACCTGCGCCGGCTGCGCTCGTGACCGATCAGGCTTCGGCGCGTCCGCGGCGGCGACCCAGCGCATAAGCGGCGACCGCAACCGCCGGCACGAGCGACACCATCACCACGCTCGCTCCGACCGGCGTGCCCTTCGACGACGACGCCAGCGGCTTCGACTCGGCGACCGTCGTCGCCGTATCGGTGGACGCAGCCTTTCCCGTGGAGACGCCTTCGTTCACCACGACCGGGCTTTCGAGGTCGGCGATCGCCGTGCTGTCTCCGACCACAACCGTGCCGTTCATGCCCGGATGCAACACGCAGAAGTACGGATACGCGCCCGCCTTGGGGAAGCGAATCTCGAACCACCCGCCGGCGGCGAACTTCGCGCCCCAGCCGCCTTGCGTCGAGGTCACGGTGTGATCGGCCTCGTCGTAGTTGACGAACGTCACCGCGTCGCCGGGCTTCACGACCAGGTTCCGGGGCGCGAAGCAGAACGCTTGCGCGTTCACCCGCCGCGCGGCGCTCGGCGCCTCGATCTCGCCGCAATGGATGCCACCGCGGCCCCCTCCCCCGGCCGTCGCCGGAGTCGCCGGGAGCACAAGCATGAGCATGAGCAACACCGCCGGAATCGCCGCGAGAACCCGTCGCGCGAGCATGACAGACCTCCTGATCGACGTCTCGCTCATATCGACGCCGCGGCCGCGCCCATATTCCGCCCGCGAGCGAAATGCCACCGAACGGCCAGGAAACGGCGCGACCGAGAGCGAACCCTGGAAGCCGGAACCGAAGCCAGCTCGGGAGGAACCTCCGCAACCATGGGCCGACGCGTCCCGCTCGCCGCGGCGCTGCTCGCGTCCGCGCTCGCGCTGGTCGCGCCCGGCGCGGTGCCGGCGAGCGGTGAGCACGATCGCGCCCGCTATGTGGACCCGTTCATCGGCACGCTCGGCGCCGGATTCGTGTTCCCCGGACCGGCGGCGCCGTACGGCATGGTGCAGCTCTCGCCCGACACCGAAGGCTACTTCGCGTACACCGGTTATCAATGGGCCGACCGCTCGATTCGCGGGTTCAGCCACGTGCACGTGCAATCGATGGGCGTGCGCGAGGGCGGCAACCTCCCGTTCATGCCGGTCACCGGCGAAGTCTCCACGAACGTCCAGGAGTATCAGTCGCTGTTCACGCACGCGCGCGAACGCGCGTCGGCCGGGTACTACGCAGTGCATCTCGACAGCTACGACGTCGAGGCGGAGCTGACGGCCGGACTTCGCGTCGGCATGCACCGCTACACGTTCCCCAAGGGTTCCGACGCGCACGTCATCATCGACGCCGGACGTGAGATTCCCGGCGACACGCCGGAGGTCTCGCCGGAAAGCGTGCCGGGCGCGTATCGAGCGATCGTCGACGTCGTCGACGATCGCACCGTGACCGGCGTTGCCAACCCCGACCACGGCGGCGACCAGCACTACGCAGTGTTCTTCGCCGCGCGATTCGACCGCGCGTTCTCGGGACACGGCGTGTACGCGAGCCGCGGCGCGCCCGTCCAGACGGCGTCCTCGGTGGACGGCACCGGCGCCGGCGCGGTCGTGGACTTCGACACCTCAACCGACACCGACGTGATCGCAAAGGTCGGCATCTCGTTCGTCAGCGTGGAGAACGCGCTCGCAAACCTCGAAGCCGAGCTTCCCGGCGACGACTTCGACTTCGACGCGCTGCGTGCCGAGACGCGCGCCGCGTGGAACGACGCGCTGAGCGTGATCGACGTGCGCGGGGGAACCGAAGCGCAACGCACCGCGTTCTACACGGCGCTGTACCACGTCCAGCACCATCCGAACGTGTTCACCGACGCCAACGGCGACTACATCGGGCACGACAACGCCGTGCAACGCGTCGGCGCGCCCGGCGACCCGATGCCGCCCGGCTCCACGTACTACGCCAACTTCTCGCTGTGGGACACGTATCGCGCGGAGATGCCGCTGCTCGCAGTGATCGCGCCGGCGCGGTATCGCGACATGATGCGCTCGCTGCGCACGATCTACGACCAGTTCGGACGGCTGCCGCGCTGGAGCCTCATGAACCGCGACCCTGCGTACATGATCGGCGAGCCGGCCCTGCCGACGATCGCCGACGCGTTCTGCCGCGGCCTCGTCCCGGACGACGCGGCGCCGACGCTGTACAACGGCATGCGCGAGCTGGCGGCGTACGGCGGCGCCGAGGCGCAGGTGCAGAACTTCAACGTGAAGGGCTGGGTGCCCAACGCGCCCAGCACCACGCTGGAGCTTGCGAGCGCGAGCTTCTCGCTTGCGCTCGTCGCCGACGCGCTGGGCGACACGGCAGAGCGCGACGCGGCCTTGCGCGCGACCGGCCCCACGCCCGGCAAAGCCGAGGCGTGGCGCAACGTCATCGATCCCGAGACCGGCTTCGCACGGCCGCGCGACGCGAACGGCACGTGGAAGTCGCCGTATCTCCCGGAGGACTCCGCGAACTTCAAGGAAGGCACCGGCTGGCAGTACACCTGGCTCGCGCCGCACGACTATCGCGGGCTGTTCGACGTCATCGGATCCGGCCGCGGCGGCGACGCGATCGTGGAGCAGCGCCTCGACCAGTTCTTCTCCACGCACGCCGCGATCGCCGCGCCAGCAGCCGTCGCGGAAGCGCAACAGAAGGCGTCGCTGTACGGCATCGCGTACTACGGCAACCAGTACGCGCCGTCGAACGAGCACGACCTGCAAGCGCCGTACGCATACGACTGGATCGCTCCGTGGAAGGCGCAAGCGCTTGCGCGCGCGTACCAGTCGCTGTACCGCGCAACGCCCGACGGCCTCCCGGGCAACGACGACCTTGGAACGATGAGCGCATGGTTCGTATGGAGCGCGCTCGGCTTCTACCCCGAGATTCCCGGTGCGCCGGTGTACGTGATCGGCAGCCCGTCGTTCGAGCAGGCCACGATCCATCTCGAAGGCGGCTCGACGTTCGTGGTGAACGCGCCGCACGCGAGCGACGCGGTCAAGTACGTCGACGCGGCGACGTTGAGCGGGAACGCGCTCGACAAGCCGTGGTTCACGCACACCGATCTGCTCGACGCGGGAGCGATCGACTTCACGATGAGCGCGATCCCGAACGTGGAGTGGGGCGTCGGACACGCCCCGCCGTCGATGAGCGACGAGGCGTCGCTGGCGAGGTTCGGCTGCACAGTGGCCTAGTGGTCCCAGTCGAATAGTCCACCACCGGAGCGTGCGCCGCTCCAGCCACTTTTCTGCGATCTCGACATTCGCGCGTGTAACGTTGGCAGGATGAGCCGAGACTACGCTGCCGGGACAAACGAATGGGGAGGGATGCGATGAAGAAGATCGCTGCCGCGCTGGATGCCCTGCTACCGTCGATCCGCGAGCGCCGAGCGGAGATCGAAAAGGCCCGCCGGCTGCCGCCGGACCTTGCGACATCCCTGCAAGCCACGGGGGTTTTCTCCCTGCCGGTCCCCAAAGCCCTCGGCGGCGTGGAAGCGCCTCCCGCCGACATCATGCGCGTGGTCGAGACGCTGTCGTCCGCCGACGGCTCGACCGGCTGGACAACGATGGTCGGCATGGGGATCTTCGCCGGCTTGATGAACGAGCTCGGCGCAAAGGAAGTATTCGGCGACCCGACGGCGCCGGTCGCCGGAGTCCCCGGCCCGCTCGGTCAAGCGGTGCGCGTCGACGGCGGCGTTCGCGTTACCGGGCGTTGGTCTCCCGCCAGCGGCATCGACCACAGCGATTGGGTGTACGGCGGATGCATCGTTCACGCCGACGGCGCGCCGGTCATGACCGATCACGGACCGGATCTGCTTCACGTCTTCATCCCGAAGAGCAGCGTGACCGTCAACGACACCTGGTATGCGAGCGGGCTCGCCGGAACCGGCAGCAACGAGTTCATCGCCACGGATGTGTTCGTTCCCGAGCATCTCATCTGGAATCTGTTCGACCCGTCGGGGCATCGCTCCGAGCCGCTCTACCGGATGCCGGTCATTGCCTCGTTCACGAGCTTGGTGGCCGCCGTCGGCCTGGGCATCGCGCGCACTGCACTCGACGAAGTCACGGCGCTTGCAGCCACGCGCGTTCCCCCGCTCAGCATCGAGCCGCTGGCGAACAAGCCGTACGCGCACGTCGAGATCGGGCACGCGGAGGTCGCCCTCCGTTCGGCGCGCTCGTTCCTGTACGACATCGTCGGGGAGACTTGGGAGCTCGTGGCGAAGGGCAAGCCCTACACACCGCGGCAGAATGCGCTGAACCGTGCAGCGGCGGTAAACGCCGTCGAGACGGCGGCGCGCGTCGCGCAGGTCGCCAGTCGTCTCGGCGGCGCCACGGCGCTGTACGCGTCGTCGTCGCTGCAGCGGCACGCCCGCGACGCCGAGGCGCTCACGCACCACTTCGTCCAATCACCCGACGTGTGGGAGCAGACCGGCAAGGTCTTTCTCGATCGTCCGACGACGGTGCCGCTGTTCTAGGGCGAGGAGAAGGGCAACACGATCACTTAGCCCACCGACGCCGGCGGCGCGTCGCTGATCTCTGCGATCACCTCGACCTCCACCGTCGCGCCGAGCGGCAATTGCGCGACGCCGACAGCCGAGCGCGCGTGCTTGCCTTCTTCTCCAAAGACCTCGACCAAGAGATCGCTGGCGCCGTTGGCGACCGTGGGCTGTGCGTGGAAGTTCTCGGAGGACGCGACGAACACGGTGAGCTTCACGATGCGGCGCACGCGCGAAAGGTCGCCGGTGAACGCCTTGATGTGTGCGAGCGCGTTGAGCGCACATACGCGCGCGTCCGCGGCCGCGTCCTCGATCGTGATCTCACGTCCGACGAGACCCTTGCGCTTGAGCGCGCCTCCTTCGAAGGCGACTTGCCCCGACACGAACAGCAGGTCGCCGGACTTGACCGCGGGCACGTACGACGCGACCACCGCCGGCGCCTCGGGCAACGTGATGCCGAGCCGTGCGAGACGCTCTTCCGGCGACGTCACTGCTTCGGCCTCTTGAACAGCGCGATGGTTCCGGGAACGTCTCCGGGAACGTACACCTGCACCAGCTCCCACCCTTCGTCGCCCCAGTTGTTGAGGATCTCCGCGATCGCGTGCGGTATGAGCGGGACGGACACGTACTCCCACTTTTGCATCGACGTCTCCTTGTGCGCGCAGAACGTGCGCGCGCCAGGTTAATCGAATGGGAGCGGTGCCGGGAGCCGGCACGGGTTCAGGGGCGGGCTATCCAATCTGGGCGCGCTTCGCCAGGACGGCGCGCCGCTCGATCTCGTTTAGCCCGCCCCAGATCCCGTGAGGCTCGCGCGTCGCGAGCGCGAAGTCGAGGCAGTCGCGTTGCACGGGACACACCGAGCAGATCGCCTTCGCACGCTCCTCGCGCGACGAACGCACGATGCGCTTCTCGAGATGCGTCGGAGAGAAGAACAAGCTTGCGTCCGCGCCGCGGCAGCTGGCCTTGTGCTGCCAGCCTTCCTCCAGCTCCCAGGGCCAGCGGATGCGGTCATCCGACGACGCGTTGCTTGCGTCCAACTCCACTCCCTTGCTCCTCGCTCGTGGCGATCGGCGGTTACGACGCTCCGGGAGTCGCGGTCGGTTCCACGGCCCGGGGAGTAGGCCAAAGTCTAACACCGGCGATTCGCCTGCTGAAGGGCGCGACAAACGGCGATTTGGTGCGCTTCGGACGGGTTATGCAGGCCGGCGCACCATGAGCAGGTGGCCTTCGAGCGCCGTGACCTCGACGGGCTCGCCGACGCGCACGCGCGTGCCGTCCTCGGAGCGCGCACGCCACAGCTCGCCAAGCACCCACACGAATCCTTCGGGGTTGAGCACGCTGCGCACTTCACCGAGCTGGCCGACCAGCGCCCGCGTCGCTTCGCGTCCGATCGGACGCTGCTGGCGTCGAACGATCGTCATCACCGGCACGAAGAACACCAACGCAAGCGCAACGCTCACGAGCACGAGCCAGCGCGGCACGCGCAGCACGGCGACCGGAAACATGAACAGCGATCCGACGAGCAACGCCAGCGCACCGGCGATCGTCGGTGCGCCAAGGCCGTCCTTCGCCACGTCGAGCGTGAGCAGCGCGAGACCGGCGACCAAGAACAGCACCGCCCACCACGCGACGGGCAGCACGAACATCCCGTACAGCGCGGCGACGAGCAGCAGCCCACCCGTCACGCCGGCGACGCCGAATCCGGGCTGGAACACCTCGAACACGATGAGTCCCGCGCCGAACAAAATCAGCAAGTACACGAGCGCCGCGCTCGTCAGCGCGTGCAGCGCGCGGCGCACCGGTCCCGGCTTGTGCAAGCGAATCAGCACTTCCTCGGACTTCAAGCGCAACGTGACGTCGCCGCCGATCGCGCGCACCTTCTGGCCGTCCAGGTTCTTCAGAAACTCCGCGAGCGTCGGCGCGATCAGGCGCACGCTGCCGATGCGGCGCGCTTCCTCGGCGCTGAGCTTTCGCTCGAGGTAGTTGCGCGCGCCTGCGCCGCCCGGCAGCGCTTGCAGCATCGTGCGCTCGTCGGCGCGCAGCGCGACGCCGTCGGCGCCGTCCGGGTCGACGGTCAAGTCTGCGGGATGAATCGGACCCAGCGTCGCGCCCGGCGCGATGCCCGACGCCGCGGCCGCAGCGACCACGAGCGCAGCGCCGGACGCGGCCTGCGCGCGGCGTGGTCCCACCCAGACGACGACGGGCGCTTTCGAGCGCGTCATCTTCGACAGCAATCGCGCGAGCGGCACGTCGAGCGCACCCGCCGAGTCGAGCTGGACGACGACGAGGTACGCCCCGTCTGCGTTCGCGTTGTCGATGCTCTCCGACAGGTAGTTGACGAGCGGCGGGTCGAGCACGCCCGGCACCTCGATCACGTCGAGCGCACGCCGGGCCGATCCCTGCGCGAATGCGGCGCCCGCCGCGCCGGCCGCAAGGATGCAAGCGCAGAGAACGAGGAGGGTGATTCGAACACGCACGAACGCCGAGTGTACCGGGCTTTCGCGCGCGGCCCGAATCGGGCGCACGCGGCGTTAGGATGCGACGATGCAGCCGTCGCTGACGTCGTCGCGGGTCGCGATCGTCTCGGGCAAGGGAGGCGTGGGCAAGACGACCGTCGCCGCTGCGCTCGCGGCCGCATCCGCCGCGGCGGGCAAGGCCACATTGCTCCTGGAGGTCGAGCAACGCAACGCGCTCGCGCCGCTGTTCGGGCTGCCGGGACTCGGTTTCGCCGAGACCGTCGTCGCGCCGAACCTGCGAGCTGAGTCCGTGATCCCCGACGAAGCGCTCGTCGAATATCTGTACCTTTTCTACGGCATCAAGCGCATCGGCAAGGTGCTCGCGAACACGCGCGCAACGGAGTTCGCCACGAACGTCGCACCGGGGCTGCGCGACATCTTGCTCGTCGGCAAGGTGAAGGAGGCCGAGCGCCGCCGCGTGCGCGAGGCGTACGCGTTCGACCTCATCGTGGTGGACGCGCCGCCGACCGGACGGCTTCCGCGCTTTCTCGACGCGCCGCGCGCCGTGGCCGATCTCGTGCGCGGCGGACCGATCCGCACGCAAGCGCAAGGCGTGCTCGACATGGTCACCGACCCGTCGCGCTTGCAGGTCGTGCTCGTGACCCTGCCCGAGGACATGCCGGCAACCGAGACGCTCGAAGCGTGTCAGACGCTGTCGCACATGGGCGTCGCCGTGGGACCCGTCGTGGTGAACCGCGTCGCGCCCGAGCCGTTCTCGCGCGCCGACGAGCGCGCGCTGGTGAGCGACGCAGTCGCGGCG
>JBIOWR010000202.1:0-4521 GCA_044868775.1 Actinomycetota bacterium | reverse complement strand
GCGTCGCGCGGCGGCATGCCCTCGTACAGCACCGCCGCCACGGCGTGGATGAGCGGCAGGCGCAAGCCTTCGCGGTCGGCGAGCGCAACGGCGGCGCGGCCGTTCACGTACCCCTCCACGGTGGTCTTCATCTGGTCCAGCGCGTCCTCGGGCGCGACGCCCGAGCCGACGAGCTTTCCGAAGCGCGCGTTGCGGCCGGCGAGCGCGGTCACGAACAGGTCGCCCGCGCCGGCGAGTCCGAGCACGGTCTCGGAGCGTCCGCCGAGGGCGCGCCCGAGCGTCGCCATCTCGATCAGACCGCGCGAGAACAGGAACGCTTTCGTGTTCGTCATCGTCGGCACGCCGAAATCGTCCACCAAGCCGTCGCACAATCCGATCCCGATCGCGATCACGTTCTTCAGCGCGGCGCCCACCTCGACGCCTGCGACGTCATCTGACACGAACACGCGAAACTCCGGGGAGTCGAACAGCTCCCCGACGCGCTGCGCGGACTCGCGGCGCACCGACGCGCACACGATCGCCGTCGGCGCACCCGCGGCGATCTCTTGCGCGAGCGTCGGACCGACGATCGCGACCACGCGCTTCTCGTCGCCGAGCGCATCGGCCACGACGGCGCTCGCGCTGCGCAGCGTCTTCTCGTCCCAGCCTTTCGTTCCCACCACCCACAACGCGTCGCCGGGAGCGTACGCGCGCGCTTCCTCCACGGTCGCAACCAGGCCCGCGGTGGCAACGCCGATCACGACGACCTCCGCGTTCTTCAAAGCCGACGGCCACTCCCCGTATACGTGCAACGCGACGTCGGGGAACGGCTGGTCGAGCGCGGGGTGTGGGCGTCCGTCGCGGTACGCTTCGATGAACGACTCGTCGAATTTCGTAGCAAGCAGCGCGGTCTCATGGCCCGCGCGCACGAGCTGCACGGCGAGCGCGGTCCCGATGGCGCCTGCTCCGATCACGGCGATCATGTCGCGCCGAAGCCTATCCCACAGCTCGTACCCGAACCGGATGGGCTGCTAGTACATGGACTCGATCACGTCGGCGTACTTCGTGGCGATGATGCGGCGCTTGAGCTTGAGGGTGGGCGTGAGCTCTTCGCTCTCGGCGGTCCACTCGTCGGGCAAGATCGTCCACTTCTTGAGCTGCTCGACGCGCGAGAGGCGCGTGTTGACGCCGGCGACGGCGCCGGCGATCTCGTCGGCGACGGACGGGTGCGACGCCAGCTCCGCGATCGACGCGGCGTCGAGACCGTGCCGCGCCGCCCATGCCGGGGCGATCTCGCCGTCGAGCACGATCAGCGCGCTCAAGTACTGGCGGTTGTCGCCGATCACGCACGCTTGTCCGACCAGCGGGTGACTCTTGAGGAGGCTCTCGATGTTGGCCGGTGAGATGTTCTTGCCGCCGGCGGTGATGATCAGCTCCTTCTTGCGGTCGACGATGCGCAAGTAGCCTTCGTCGTCCATCGTCGCGACGTCGCCGGTCGCGAGCCAGCCGTCGGCGTCGATCGTCTCCGCGGTCTTCTCGAGGTCCTTGTAATAGCCGCGCATCACCATGCCGCCGCGCACCAGCAGCTCGCCGTCGTGCGCGATGCGTACCTCGATGCCGGGAAGCGTGACGCCTATCGAGCCGATCTTGACGCGATCGAACGGGTTGATGGTGGCGATCGTCGCCAGCTCGCTCATGCCCCACACCTCGGAGATGCGCACGCCGATCGCGTGGAAGAACTCCAGCACCTCGGGCGGCGTCGGCGCCGCTCCGGTGATCGTGACGCGCGCCTGGTCGAGGCCGATCTTCGCGCGCATGGCGGCGAACACCGGCTCGGCCGCTGCGCGACCGGCAGAGACCGGCTCGGGAACGGTCTCGCCCCTCTGCTCGAACGCGACTGCGGCGCGCGCGGCGTCGATCGCTCCCGTGATCATCGCGCGTCGCTGCTCGTCGGGCTCGGCGGCCACCGCCGCGTTGATGCCGGCGTGAAGCTTCTCCCACACGCGCGGAACCGCTCCGAAGAACGTCGGACGCACGTCGAGCAACGTTGGAAACAGCTGCGCGAGATCCGGGCAGTAGTGCGTGACGTGTCCGGCCACGATCGCTTGCCAGTACGACAGGAACCGGTCGGCGGCGTGCGCGAGCGGCAAGTACGAGATCACGCGGTCGTCGGGTCCGGTGGCGTACACGCGCCGGTAGGACTCGATGTCCCAGAGCACGCTGCGATGCGTGTCCATCACGCCCTTCGGCGGCCCGGTCGTTCCCGACGTGTAGATCAGCGTGAGGATGTCGTCGGGCTTCACTCCGCGCCACAGCTCCTCGAACGCGTTCGGGTCGCGCTCGTGTGCGGCGCGTCCCGTGTCGACAAGCTCGTCCCACGACATCGTCCAGGACAGGTCGGCTTCGCCCGCACCCTCGATCAGCACGACGCGGCGCAGGTTCGGCAGCTCGTCGCGAACCTTTTGGAACTTCTCGTAGAACGCGAGGTCCTCGACGATCGCCACGGTCGCGTCGCAATGCCCGGCGATGTATGCGACCTGCTCGGGAGCGAGCGTGTTGTAGAGACTGACCGGCGTCGCCCCCGCGTGCACCACGCCGAGGTCGGCGATCACGTGCTCGGGCCGGTTGCGGCACATGATCACGGCGAACTCTCCGGGAGCGAGCCCGATCTCGCGCAACCCGAGAGTCATCGCCGACACGCGCTCGCGATACTGCGTCCAGGTGAGCGCCGACCAGGAGCCGTCGCCGGATCGCCACTTGAGCGCCTCGCGATCGCCGAGCCGCTCGCACGTCGCGGCGAACTCCGCGCACAAGGTCTTGCCCTCGATCGTGCGGTCGATGTCCGCACGCTCGGCTGCGATGTCTCGGCCCATGCCCCACCCTCCTCCGGCGAAAACTTCGGCGAAACTCCGGCGAAAACTCCGGCGAACTCCCGCGAAAACTCCACGAAACTGCGCCGGATCATCCCATCCGGCAGCCGCCCGTGGCAACCGAAGCAGCGCCCGTGGCAACCGAAGCAGCGCGTGTGGCTACCGAAGCAGTGCGCGTGCGCCTCCCGTAGACTGAACGGTGATGCCCACTCGCGAGCAAATCATCGACGCCCTGCGCCCGGTCAACGACCCGGAGATACACCGCTCGATCGTCGACCTCGGCATGGTACGCAGCGTCGAGATCCGCGGCGACGCCGTCGAGGTCGAGATTGCCTTGACCGTGCAGGGCTGCCCGCTGCGCGATTTCTTCAACACCGAGATCCCGCGCGTGCTCAAGCAGCTTCCGGACGTGCGCAACGTCGACGTGAAGCTCGGCGTGATGGACCCCGACGAGCTCAAGGCGTTGCGCGCATCGCTGGGCATGCCCGACGCCATCGAGACGCCGTTCGCCGGCTCGCGCACGCGCGTCGTCGCGATCGGCTCGGGCAAGGGAGGCGTCGGCAAGTCCACCGTGACCGTGAACGTCGCTGCGGCGCTCGTGCGTCAGGGCTATTCGGTCGGCTTGCTGGACGCGGACGTCTGGGGATTCTCGATGCCGCGCATGCTCGGCGTCGCCGGACGGCCCGACCAGCGCGACGGAAAGATCGTGCCGCTGGAGTCGCACGGGATGAAGACGATCTCGATGGGCTTGTTCGTGCCCGAGGAGCAGCCGGTGATCTGGCGCGGTCCGATGCTGCACAAGGCGCTCGCGCAATTCCTCACCGACGTCGACTGGGGAGACCTCGACTTCCTCGTCGTGGACATGCCGCCGGGCACCGGCGACATCACGATCTCGCTCGCGCAGATCCTTCCGCAAGCGCAGATGATCGTGGTCACGACGCCGCAAGCCGCGGCGCAGAAAGTTGCGGAGCGCGCCGCGCGCGTCGCCGAGCAGACGAAGGCCACGACGCTCGGCGTCATCGAGAACATGGCCGGCTTCGCATGCCCGACCTGCGATCACACCGAGCCGATCTTCGGTTCCGGCGGAGGCGAGGAGCTGGCGCACGCGCTCGGCGTGCCGTTGCTCGGCCGCATCCCGATCGAGCCGCGACTGCGCGAGGACGCGGACGCCGGAGAGCCGTTCGTGCTGCGTCACCCGGATTCGCCGGTGACGCGCAGCTTCGACGAGATCGCGGAGAAGATCGCCGGCCGGCTGGGCGTGTTCGCAGAGAAACGCGTGTTCGTGTCGATCGGCAAGAAGCCCGCCGCGGCGCGGTAAGCGCGGCGCTTACTCCCGCTCGGCCGCCACCTCGAGGATCTCCCGCCCCTGGTCGCCGCCGTGCTTGCTCGCGGCCACACCGAACCGCACCATGTCGCGGATCGACACGATGCCCACGATCTTGCCGCCCTGGGTGACCGGCAGGTGGCGGATCCCGCGCGAAACCATCAAGCGTGCGGCGTCGCCCACCTCCCAGTCGGGCTCGGCGCACGCCGGGGAGGCGGTCATGCACTCCTCGGCGACGACGGCCTGCGGGTCGCGGCCGTCCGCGACGACGCGGAGGATGTCACGCTCGGTGACGATGCCGACGAGGTTGGGCCCCTCGCACACGAGCGCCGCTCCGACGCGGGCGCC
>JBIOWR010000201.1:0-13623 GCA_044868775.1 Actinomycetota bacterium | reverse complement strand
CACTTGAGCTACGGACGCATGTCTCCATTCTGAGAATTAAGTGAATCATCGAAGTCGGCCTGGCGAATCGCTAGCCCCAACTTGAGGAAGACTCGAGACCAAAAGTGGATGGCGAGTCCAATCGTCCAGCAACCCTACTGCGTGGGGTCGATGGTGAATCGCACCGGGAAACCTGGAGGTGGTCGGTAAAGCCGGTGCGATTCACTTCTGGCGGTCGGTGAGGTTCTCGGGGTTCTTCAACCAGATATAGCGCGCGTCCTTGAGGATCGCGGGATTGTGACCGAGCTCACGCGCTTCCGCTTTGCTGACCTTGTTCACCGCCTCGAGGGGGGAGCCAAATAATTGGCTTCAGATAACTGAAAGGGGCCCGCATCTGAGCGGGCCCCTCGCGTTGCCCGAAAACCCAGGCGTTCGCCGGAGAAAACGGCTACTTCTTCGTCGCCCAGAAGATCTCGCCGATCTCGTCGATCGCTTCGATGAGCTTCTGGCCGTCCTTGGGGTCTTGCGACTTCTTGCACGCGCCGGCGAGCTTCGTGGCGTTCCAGAACAGCTCGTGCAGCTGCGGGTACTTGTCGGTGTGCTCGGGCTTGAAGTAGTCGGTCCAGAGCACCCACAGGTGGTGCTTCACCATGTCGGAGCGCTCCTCTTTGATGACCAGGCAGCGCGCCTTGTAGTCCTCCACGGTCTCGCCACCCGACTTGAACTTCTCGGCGTCCTGGTAGCGCTCCTGGACCGCCTTCACCGACTGCGCTTCGATCTTCGCTTGCGCCGGGTCGTACACGCCGCACGGCAGGTCGCAGTGTGCGTGGACGACGCGCGACGGCGACAGCCATTCGAGAATTCGCATGCTCGGCCTCCTCGCGTCGAGATATCTCATCCAGTGGGAGGTATACCATCCTCGCCCGATGCGAAGCACACGCACCTTGCTCGGCCTCGTGGCTGCCGCCGCGGGTATCGCGACGCTTGCGTGGCGCCGGCTCGCGCCTTTCCCGGTGCGCGTTCGCGGCGCCAGCATGGCGCCGACGCTGCAGGACGGCGACCTCGTGCTCGCGACGAGCCGGTTGTCGCCGCGAGCAGGCGACCTCGTCGTCGTCGAGTCGCGCGGGATGGAGATGATCAAGCGCGTAACGTCGATGCTCGAGCACGCGGTGACGTTGCAAGGCGACAACGCGACGGCGAGCACGAACTTCGTGGGCGATCTCGGCGATATTCGGGGAGTGGCGCTGGCGCGGTACTGGCCGAACCCGCGCGTGTTGCTTACGCCTCGGCGACCTTGACGCCGTCGGCGAGAAAATGCTCCGACGCTTCGCGCGAGGTGCGAATGAGCCGCTCGGTCTGGGAGAAGTCGTTGAAGCGAATGCCGTTCACCTCGGCGCCCGGCATCTGGATGACCTCGGCGACGTCCGCGTAGCGCGCGAGGTCGAGGTCGAGCCGCACGCCGCGCGCATGCGTGAACGCTTGCACCATCACGTCGAGCGGGCGACGGATCGGTTGCGCCTCGCGCTTCCGCGTGCCGCACGTCAACAGGTAGATCTTCTTCGCTCCCATCTCGACCGCGCGCGAGATCGGCGCGTTGTTCACGACGCCGCCGTCCACGTACAGCTCGTTGTCGATCATGATGGGCGGGAAGATCGCCGGCAGCGCCGTCGACGCGAGGATCGCGCGCATGATCAAGCCGGAGCCGAACCACTCTTCCTGTCCGGTGCGCAGGTTCGTCGCGCAGATGTGCAGCGGCAGCGCGCACTCCTCGAACGAACGAACCGGAAGCTTCTCGATGAGCCGGCGCAAGCCGTCGTTAGGATAGATGTGGTCGCCGCGCGCGACGATGTTCCACGCGCGCGAGAAGCGGCTCCCCGGGAAGATGTCTTCGGTCTTGAGCGCCGACCAGATGTCCACCAGGTCGGAGAGCGCGCCGGCAGTCGGGCGGCACGCCACGAACGACGCGTTGAGCGCTCCGACGGAAGAGCCGATGACGACGTCCGGGGTGATGCCGGCGCCCATCAGCGCTTGGAGCTGGCCGGCCTGCACGGCGCCGAGGACGCCGCCGCCGGAGAGGACGAACGCTGTCTCGGGTGCGCGGCGGGCTTTCGCGCGCTCGCTCGCGCGCCTCCGTGCTTTGACTCGATCGACGTACCCCGTCAACCGCATGTGCGGTACTCCTTACTACCCCGTTATGTCCTCTTCAACGAGTCTCGGAAGGTATACGTTGCGAGGCAAGCCCGGTCGCGGGACTATTTTTGCCGTGCCCGAAGGGATTAGCCCGCGCCGAGGAGCGCTTCGGCGATCAGCGGGGTGGGCAGCGAGCCCTCGTCGAGCACGCGGTCATGGAAGCTCTTGAGCGCGAACCGCGAGCCTTCCGCGGCCTGCACTTGCTCACGCAGGCGCATGATCTCCTGCTTCCCGATCGCGTACGACATCTGGTAGCCCGGCGTGTAGATGTAGCGGCGAACCTCGGCTTCGGCGTTCGGGCGCTCGAGGTCGGCCTCACGCACGAGCATGTCGACGGCCTCCGCCGGCGTCATCCGGCGCTGATGGAGGCGCATGTCGATCACGACCCGGCACGCCCGCCACAGCTCGTCCTTCAGCTGACACAGCCGCGACTCCGGCGAGAGCAGCCCCTGCTCGTATCCCATCTCCTCGCAATAGAACGCCCAGCCTTCGATGAGCATCGCGGAATCGGCGAGACGGCGCACCTTCGACGGGTGGCGGTTCGCGCGCGTGAGCTGAACGTGGTGACCGGGGTAGCCCTCGTGCAAGGCGACGACGGTGATCGACGGACGCGAGTGTCCCTTCAGCTTCTCGCCGTCCCCGTCGGGCGGCGTCACCCAAAAGATTCCTTGCTGGTCGCGATCGAACGGTCCCGGCATCGAGTACGCGGCGTACGGCATGGTGTGGCGCCAGAACGCAGGCGTCGCGCGTACCTCGAGCGGTGCGTCGTCGAGCACCGACGCGAGGTCGTGCTCGCGCACCAGCCGTTCGGTCGCGCGCATCGCGTCCGCATACGCGTCGATCAGCTCGTCCTCGGTCGGCACGTCTTTCTTTACGTCTTCGACCGCGGCGCGCCAGCTTGCGAAGCCGAGCGATCCGGCGACCTCGTCGATCTCCGCTTGCAGGCGCTCGATCATCTCTTCGCCGCGGCGCGCGATCTCGTCCGCGGAGTCGGCGAGCAGGTGGTTCTTCTTGATCACGGCATCGAGCAGCTCGTCGCCCACGCCGATCGGCGCGTTCGCACGCGGTGCGTATTCGCCGCGGAGCCACGCCGCGTGCTCGCGCATCGCTTCCGCGGCGGGACCGCACGCGTCGAGCACGATCTCACCGTCGCGTCCGAGCGAACGCGCCCACTCCGGCACCATGCCGGTGAGGAAATCGGCGCCGCCCTCGGCGGTTTGTGCGCCGATCTCCACGAGGTCGATCGGCGTGTCGGACAGCGACGATCGCGTCTCGTGCAAGAACGACGGCAGTCGGCGGAGGCGCGCTTCGAGGGATCGGGCGCGATCCGGCGCGGGAGCGAACTCGCGCACCACGAGAAAGAACAGCCCGATCATGACGAGGTCGAGCGCGTGGTCCGGGTTCTTCCTCCACCATTGCGTTCCTTCGGCTTCGAGCAAGCCGGACTCGATTTGCTGGAGCAAGAACCTCTTGTCCGTCCGTCCGATCGCGCCCAGCGCCGACGCGTCGACCGCGTTGGTTCGATCGCGGAGCAGGCGCAGCTCCGACGCGAACTCCGTCATCGCGTTGGGCGTGTACGACCCGAGCTCGCCGTCGTAGTCGTGGATGCCGAGCATCGTTGCTACCGGCGGGTAGGTGCGCGCAAGCACGTCGATGAAGTCGTCACCGAGGTGAGCCAGGGTCGAATCGCTCATGAGCGTCCTTTCATTGTCCGGGCCCCTGGATTACCCGCTCGATCTCCCACAGCGAGGTGGACTCATTATAGGCGAGGCGCACGCGACTTCCGCTCGCGCGCACGACGAAGATGCGCCGCCGAGCGCCGCCGCGTTCCTCGATCGCGCGCCACTCGACTCCCTCCACGGGAATCTCGCGATCGCCGAGCACGATCGCGCGCGGCTCTTCGTCGGCGCGCGCACCGGCGTACGCGCGCACCGCGACCATCTCGCCGCCGGCGAACATCGGCGCGTCGTCCGGCGCCGGCAGCGCCCCCGGATGCACGACCTCGCTCGTCACCGCCGCGCGCAACCGCACGGCAGCGGTCGCGGCGGCGAACGCGAGCACGAGGTACACGACGCCGATCGCAAACACGATGGCTTCCTCGCCGGCGCCGGCCGAGATGACGATCGCCGCGATCGCGGTTCCGAAGATCCGCGCCATGTTGTAGAGCATGTCGTACGCGGCGAACGCGCGGCCGCGGAACTCGTCGGGGAGCGCCTCTTGCACCATGGTGTCGGCGGGGATCTTCGCGAACGCGAACGACACACCGGCGAACAACGCGCCGAACTCCACCGTCGTGCGCGACAGCGTGAGCGCCGAGACGAGCGTGGCGCATCCTCCAATGAAGAACCCCAATGCGGGGAGGCGCTCCTCGAGCACGCGCCGTGCCGCGAAGGGCACCAGCGCGACTCCGGCGAAGATGCCGACCGCGAGGCGTGCGAGCAACCCGGTGACGGCTCCGACCCCGAGGCCGAACTCCACGATGTAGAGCACCGCGGTCGCGCCCACCTGCGCGCCGATCAGCGCTTGCATCGTGGTGATCGTGGAGAAGGCGAACAGCACCGTGCGGCTGTTCGCGATGCGCTTGAGCCCGTCGACGAGATCGCCGGCGACGTCGCGGATCGCGCCGGCGATGGCGGCACGCACGCGTGCATGCGCGTGGACGGGAACCCTTCGCGCGAGCGCTGCCGCTGCGAGGAACGCGGCGCCTGCGACGACCCCGGCCCGCGTGCCTCCCACGACGCTGGAGGCTGCGGCCCCGATCCCAAGCCCCACCACGTTCGCGATGCTCCCACCGGTCGTCGCGATGGAGTTGGCGATCAGCAGCTCGTCCGGCTCGACGAGGCTGGGCAGCAACGCCGACATCGTCGCGAGAAAGAAACGATTCGCCGACAGCACGACGAGCACGACGAGGTAGAACGCCGGACGGTCCGCGGTTCCCGCGGCGGCGAGCGGTACGAACGCAACCAGCGCCGCGCGCAGCAACGGCGTGATCGTGAGGATGCGGCGGCGATCCCACCGATCGATGAACACCCCGACGAATGGCACCAGCAACGAGAACGGCAACAGCGTCACCGCGCTCAATTTCGTGAGCGTCCACGCCGGGTTCGTGCCGGGATGATCGAAGAGCAACAGGTCCGCGGCCGCGAGCTGGAAGATGCCGTCGCCGAGCTGCGAGACGGTGCGCGCGGCGAACAGCTTGCGAAAGCCGTCCTGGCGAAGCAGGTGGCGGGCCGCGCGAAAGCTGGGACGAGGCCGTGGCGCAGGGCTGCGGCTCACCGCAACCTCCGCCGCGGGATCAGCGCGCGTCGCCGAGCTTCAGGACTTCGCGCTCCTTCGCGCCGTTGCCGTTCGACGCAACGCCATTGCCGTTCGCGGTCTGGGCGGTCTGGGCGCCTGCGCCCTGTGCCGGGCCGGCGATGAAGTCCTCCACCATCTGCAGCGCGACCTCGTCGGGATACTGCACGAGCGGCGACTTCATGAAGTACGCGCTCGGCCCGATGAGCGGGCCACCGATGCCACGATCCTTCGCGAGGCGCGCGCAGCGCACCGCGTCGATGACGATGCCCGCGGAGTTGGGCGAGTCCCACACTTCGAGCTTGAGGTCGACGGTGAGCGGCACGTTGCCGAACTCGCGTCCCTCCAGGCGGATGTGTGCCCACTTGCGATCGTGCAGCCACGGCACGTGGTCCGACGGGCCGATGTGCACGTCGTCCTTGCCGATGGTGCGGCGCATGTTCGACGTCACGGCTTGCGTCTTGGAGATCTTCTTCGACTGCAACCGCTCGCGCTCGAGCATGTTCATGAAGTCCATATTGCCGCCGAAGTTCAGCTGATAGGTGTGGTCGAGGTGCACGCCGCGATCCTCGAACAGCTTCGCGAGCACGCGATGGATGATCGTGGAGCCGACCTGGCTCTTGATGTCGTCACCGATGATCGGAACACCGGCCGCCCGGAACCGCGACGCCCAATCCTCGCGGCTCGCGATGAACACCGGCATGCAGTTGACGAGCGCGACGCCGGCTTCGAGCGCGGCTTCCGCGTAGAAGCGCGCGGCGGCTTCGCTGCCGACCGGCATGTACGACACGAGCACGTCGGCCTTCGCGTCGCGCAGCGTTTGCGCGACGTCGACAGGCTCGAGCGGTGACTCGTCGATCACTTCGCGGTAGTAGCGGCCGAGGCCGTCGAGCGTGGGGCCTCGTTGCACTTCCACGTCGAGCGGCGGCACGTCGCTGAACACGATCGTGTTGTTCGGCGGCGAGAAGACGGCTTCGGAGAGATCGCGACCGACCTTCTTGGCGTCCACGTCGAACGCGGCGACGAACTCGATGTCGCCGACGTGGTAGCCGCCGAGGTCGACGTGCATGAGGCCCGGGACGTCGTCCTCCTCGCGAGCGTTCGCGTAGAACTGCACGCCCTGCACGAGGGACGAGGCGCAGTTTCCGACGCCTGCGATCGCTACCCGGACCTTCTTGGTGATCTCTGTCATCTGGTTCCTCCTCGCTAGCCCTCGACCGGTCGTGCCGGCGCCGGCAGCGTCGTGTTCGTGTTCTGTCCGTTCCGCTCGGCCTCGAGCATGCCGTCGAGCCAGCGGATGTCGTGCTCGGCCTCGTCCACGCCGTAGCGCATGAGCTCGATCGAGTACGCGTCCATCTTGTCCTTGAGCCGTTTGAGGCTCGCGGCCATCTTGGTGAGCCGCTCCTGGAGGTAGCCGCGGCGCCCTTCGAGCAGGCGCCGGCGGGTCTCCGGCTTCATGTACCGGGAGAACGCGAAGCGCAACATGAACGCGCTGCGGTCCTCGATGTCAGGGCTGGAGGCTTCCAGCAAGTCGGTGAAAAGCTCCTCGCCGCGGGCGGTGATCCGGTAGACGTTCTTGCGCCGGGAGGTCTCGCCCTTGGGCAGCTCCATCTCGACGGCGCCGTCCTTGGAGAGGCGCTTCAGGGTGGGGTAGAGAGATCCATATGAGAACTGCCAGAAGTGCCCGAGCTGCTCGTCCACGTTCTTCTTCAGCTCGTAGCCGTGCATGGTCTTCTCCTTGAGAAGGCCCAGCACCGCGAGTTCCAGCATGCTCGGATTGCTCCCTTTGCGACGATTGATGTCTCGGGACGATATATCGCCGCGATATATCGCCTCGATACAGAGTACGCGTCCGGGGGGCGGTGTCAAACACGATGGGCGGACGGTCCGATTCGGGCCTCGGGGTGCTTGCGGCGGGTCGTACAATGAGCGAACCCATGGGTGCGGCGATCGACTATCGAATGGCGAAGAAGGCCCTGCTGCGCGACGTGCGCAAGGGCAGGGTCTCGAGGTTCGACGTCTGCGACGCGCACCCCGAGCTGCTGCGCGCGGCGCGGCACATCGGCACCGAGACCTCCGACGTGTGCCCCATCTGCGAGCAGTCGCAGCTGCGTGTCGTGCTTTACACGTACGGGAAAGGATTGAAACGCCGCAACGGTGCGGTGAGCCGGGCGCAAGACTTGCGCGAGCTGCGAACGGTGTTCGACGAGTTCACGTGCTACGTCGTCGAGGTGTGCACCGAGTGCAACTGGAATCATCTCGTGCGTAGCTTCGTCGCCGGCCGGCGTCACGCCGGCTGACGCGTTCTCCCCGGGCGCCGCCGGCCCGCGCCCGCTTTCCGCGCGGTGCCACAAGTCTCCCGTGGAAAACGTTTCACATTGACAACACGCGTGTGTTGTTGATTTGAAACATCTCTCACGGGTGAGTCGGACCCGCCGCGGGACGCGGCGCTGCGCGGCACCGCGAGCAGAGCGGCGCACCGCACCGCCGCTCCCCACTGCCGCGACGTTCCCCAGGCTGCTTTGACCGAGCACGAACGTGGGTAGGATCGCGCTTGCTCAGGAGGCGATCCGACATCGCAGCGAAACGACCAAAAACACCCACAAAATCGGGTTTGCGTACCGGCAAGCGCCGCCGGCTCATCCCTCGCTGGTCGTTGAAGAAATGGATTCTCGTCGGCATACCGGCGTCGTTTCTCTTCGTCACGTTGCTGTTCGGCATCGCGTACGCGCTCGCGCCGTTGCCCGAGACGAGCGACGTCGCCACGGCGCAGTCGACGATCGTCATGGATCGCACCGGCAAGCCGATCGCGCGGTTGCACGCGGAGGTCGATCGCGTCGACGTGCCGCTCGCGCAGGTCTCCAAGATCATGCAAGACGCGGTGCTCGCTGCCGAAGATCGCGATTTCTACGAGCACGGCGGCGTGTCGATCCCCGGCGTCGTGCGCGCGGCCTTCACGAACGTCGTCCGCGGCAAGGTCGTGCAAGGCGGCAGCACGATCACGCAGCAATACGTCAAGAACGCGTACGTCGGCAGCAACCGCACCATCTGGCGAAAGTTCCGTGAGGTCATCGTCGCAACGAAGCTCGAGCGGTCGTTGTCGAAGAAGGAGATCTTGGAGCGCTACCTGAACACGGTGTACTTCGGCCGCGGCGCGTACGGCGTGGAAGCGGCTGCGCGCACCTTCTTCAACGTCCCGTCGAGCAAGCTGACGCTGCCGCAAGCCGCGTATCTCGCCGGCGCGATCCGCTCGCCGGAGCGGTATTCGCACGACCTCGACCTCGGCGAGAAGCGCCGCAATCGCGTGATCCGCATGCTGCTCTCCTTGAAGAAGATCTCGGAGCGGGACGCGCAGCGAGCGATCGAGACCAAGCTCCGCGTGGCGCCGCAGCGCGGCGGCGGGTTCTCGGCGGTGGCCGGCGCGCACTTCGTGGAGAACGTGCGCAAGGAGCTGATCTCGCGGTTCGGCTCCGACGAGGTGTATCGCGGCGGGTTGCGCGTCACCACCACGCTCGACCTCGAATGGCAGCAGCATGCCGAGCGCGCAGTGCGCGAGATCATGAACCGGCCCGGCGACCCGGAGGTCGCGCTCGTTGCGGTCGACCCGAACACCGGCGCGGTTCGCGTGATGGTCGGCGGCCGGACGAGCTTCGCGAAGCAACAGCTCAACCTCGCGACGCAGGGACGGCGGCAGCCGGGAAGCGCGTTCAAGCCGTTCGTGCTCGCGGCCGCGGTCGAAGAGAACCTCTCCATCCGCACGAAGTTTCCGGCTCCGGCGAAGATCACGCTCGAAACCGGATTCGAGCCGTGGGAGGTCGACAACTACGACCGCCGCGATTACGGAACGCTCGATCTCGTGCAGGCGACCGAGAACAGCGTCAACACCGTCTATGCGCAGCTGATCACCAGGATAGGCCCGTCGAAGGTCGTCACCGCCGCGCACGCAGCGGGCATCACGACGAAGATGTCCTCGGTGCCGTCACTCGCGCTCGGCACGAACAGCGTGACGCCGCTCGAGATGGCCGGCGCGTACGCCACGTTCGCCAACGGCGGGATGGCGAACGAGACGTATCTCGTCTCCAAAGTCACCGACGCGAAGAAGAAGGTTCTGTACGAGCGCAAGCCGCGCGGTGCGCGAGGCATGGCCGAGCGCACCGCAAACACCGTCGCGCACGTGTTGAAGCAAGTGATCGAGCGCGGCACCGGAAGGCGCGCGGACATCGGGCGGCCCGCCGGCGGCAAGACCGGCACCACCGAGGAGCACGCAGACGCGTGGTTCGGCGGCTTCACGCCCGACCTTTCGACGGTGGTGTGGATGGGACACCCGCAGAAGCTGATCCCGATGAACGACGTGCACGGCATTCAGGTCGTCGGCGGGTCGTTCCCCGCTCAGATCTGGCACGACTTCATGATCAAGGCGCTGGCGAAGGTGCCGCCTCGGGACTTCGGCAGGCCCTCCTTTGGTGGAGACATGCCGACGATCACTCCGAGCGCTTCGGCGAGCCCGTCGCCGTCTCCATCCCTGCCCGCCCCGTCGGTCACCGTGGTGCCCTCCACTCCCCCGAGCGGCAAAGGAAAGAATTCGCCGAGCCCGTCCCCGAGCGGCACGTCGTCGCCGGTCGCCTCGGTCACGCCGTCGCCGTCGCCGAAGAACTCGCCTCCGTAGCTGCGGCGACCGCTACGCCGGCAGGATCACGAAGATCACCACGTCGCCGACGGGCCTGCGTTCGATGCCCAGTCCTTCGATCGAGCGCGTGTGCGCGTCGCGCCACGCGGAGTCGCGCGCGAGCGCCGGGTACAGCACCACCGTTTTCACGCCGAACACGCGCAACGCATCGATCGACGCGGCGTCGGGGAACCGCTTGATGAGCGTCTCCAGCGCGCGCAAGCGTTGCGGAACCAGCCCGGAGTATCCGTTCACGAGCAGCGGGAAACGATCGGTGGTCCAGAGCATGTATTGCGCTTCGCTCGGAAAACCGATGTTCAGCGGGAGGTGCAGTTGCAGCTCCTCGCCGGCGGCTTCGATCCCGCGCGGCTTCGGCGGGAGCTGCGCGGTCGGTATCGGCGCTCCCAAACCTTCCAGCGCAACGATCGCGGCGAGCGCAAGCACGAGATGCGCGCGGTTGCGCGTTGCGTTCACCGCGCCGGCCGCCGCCAGCAATCCCAGCGCGAGCGCGGTGAAGGTCATCAGCCGCCCCGGCGTGCGCAAGCCTTGAAATCCGGGAGCGAGCTCGAACAGCAACCGGTACGGATAGAACCGCCCGAGCCCTTCGGTGTGCGCACCGAGCGACAGGAAGCCGAACAGCACGGCCGACCCCGCGAGGCCGTAACGCAAGGCGCGCGGCCACCCTTGGTACATCAGCCCCCATCCGGCGAGCACGAGCACGATCACGCCCGGAAAGATCGATTGCTCGACCGCGAAGGTGAGATGCTCGCGGAACGCGGCCGTGCGCGGTCCCCAGACGCGCGCCTCCTGCGGCGCGCTCGCGAATCCATAGATGCTCGGCGAGAACAGCGAGACGGTGGCGAGGTCGCGGCGAACCTGTGGCTCCGCCTCGACGACGCGCTGATACGGCCGCGACAGCCAGAACCCGGTCGCGCCGAACAGCAACACGCCCGCCACCGACGCGGCGACGAGAGGCGGCGCGAGGCGACGCACGATTCCGCGCCGCCACGCGACGGCGAGCGCGACCGCCGACAACGCCAAGAGCAGATACGCGAACGGCAAGCCGACGTTCCAGCCCATCGTGAGCTGCCACGTGGCGACGAGCCATCCTGCGAACACGAGGCCGGGGCGAGAGCGGCGATACCCCCGCACGAGCAGGAACAAGCTGAGCGGTACTCCGCCGGTCCACAGCACGTGCAGGTGACCGCCTTGCGCGAGCTTGAACGGTGCGTACGCGAACGCGACGCCCGCGACGGCGGCGCCGGCCGGGCCGATCCCAAGCTCGCGCGCGAGCAAATACGCGCCGAGGAGCGCAACCGCGTACGACGCGATCCAGAACAACCCGTGGCGCACGACCGCTGCGCGCGGGCCGTTCCCGACGACGGAGAACGGCGCGAGACCCAGCAACGAATCCGTGAACGCGAACGTGTCGCGCGACGGACGGAAGATGTTGGCCTGCCACACGCTCGTATTCGTCGTCCTCAACGCGTGCCCGCCCCACGCGGTCTCCCACGTCGTGAGCACCGGGTCGCCGAGGTCGTACGGAACGTGCGTCGACAAGCGCGTGACCAGCGGCCAGCTCATCAATACCGCGACCAAGCACGAGGCGGCGATGGCAATCGCCAGCTCGCGGCGCGTGATCTCGCTCATTCGGTCGGCGCGCGAGGGAGCTTGCGCGCGAGCAACCACGACATGAACACGATCAGCATGACCAGACGCGCGAAGATGGCGGTACGGAACGCTTCGTACGTCACCTTGCGAGCGAACATCCAGAAGCGCGTGGTGAAGACGAAGATCTCCAACCCTTGGAAGATCGCCCACGTCCCCACGAGCCATGCGCCCGACAGCGGCACCGCGAACGTCCAGAACGGCAACAGCCAGATCCCGTACTGCGGCGACCACACCTTGTTGACGATCAGGAACCACAGCACGACGAGCAGCAACGCGGTCGCGGTCGTACGCCTCGCTCCGTCGAACGCATCATCGTCGTCGTTCGGCAAGCGAATCCACTGCCACACGGCGAGCACGATCGCTCCCGCGACGAACAGCGCGGCTGTGATGAGGTTCAGCTTGGAGGTGTCGAACGACACGCGCCACGTCTGCGCCACGTGGTACCAGATCGAATCCCAGTCGGCTCCGCGCTCTCTGTTCAAGCGAAAGAACTGGAGCCATCCTTCGCGCGCGCCGAGGGCGAACGGAAGGTTCAACAGCACCAACGTCGACACCGACGACGCGAACAGCACGACCGCGCGTCGCGCCTTGCCGAAGCGCACGAGCTGGATCGCGAGGTACGGCACGGCAAAGATCGGATACAGCTTCGCCGCCGCGCCGATGCCGAGCAGCACTCCCGACGTGGTATGTCGATCGCGCGAGAACGCCCACAGCGCGAGCACGAACGGCGTCACCGCGAGCATGTCCCAGCTCACGCCGCCGTGCAGGATCAGCGTGGGCGCGGCGGCGAACAGCAACGCACGCCGCCACCCGACGAGCGCTCCGAGAGCACCCGCGGCCAAAAGAATCAGCACGCCGAAGCCGACTTGGTTCAGCCAGAAGTAGGTGTTGTATCCGCGCACGGTTCCGCGGTCGGCCTCGCCGACGAACGCGTGGGTCATCCGCGACGTGACGAGCATCCACACGCCGGTCAGCACGGGGTACTCGACGTACTTCCCGTCGGGGCGCGTGTCGAAGTACGGGACGCTTCCTTGGTTCAACCCTTCGACGCCGTACAGCGCGTAGATATCGGTGTAACAAAGGTGCCGCTCGGAGTATTCGAGGTCGCCGAGCTTCGCCACGCACGGCGCGCGAAACACGAAGCTCGCGATGACGAGCACGAGCGCGACCGAGACCGGTATGGCAACGTCGCGCGTGCGCTCGCGCGAGCGTTCTGCAACCGGCGAATACTCGGGTACCACGGTGGCGAAAGCGTACCCGCGCCGCGCACAAAGCGGTCGAAACGCCGGTCGTGCAGCGACCTGCGCACGCCATTAGCATGGTCGGCATGACCGAAGCCGAGCGACCACACCCGCGCCAGGTGATCCGCTACGCCTTCTACAAGGCGGAGCCGGCGTGGCGCCTGCTGCCCGACGAAGAGAAACAAGATGCGCGCAAGGAGCTGGCCGAGCTGATCCTGGAGTGGAAGGACCGCATACCGATGCTGCGCACCTACTCCATGGTCGGCACGCGCGCCGACGCCGAGCTGTTGCTGTGGCAGGCGGCGCCGGCGCTCGAGGAGATACACGAGCTCGAGGCGCAGATCCGGCGCACGCAGATGGGGCGTTACCTCGCGACGCCGTACTCCTACCTTGCGATGACGAAGCGGTCGCAGTACGAGGACCGCCTCGACCCGGGGCGCCGCCAGAGGCTCCAGGTGAAGCCGGGACGCGCGAAGTATCTGTTCATCTATCCGTTCGTGAAGACGCGCGCGTGGTACCTGCTGCCGTTCGAGGAGCGGCAGAAGATGATGGACGTGCACATCGAGGTGGGCCACAAGTACC
>JBIOWR010000200.1:0-4504 GCA_044868775.1 Actinomycetota bacterium | reverse complement strand
CCCCCGTCTCCGTATTCGGTCATGTCTATCGTGGAGTCCGCCCCGAACTCCATCGCAAGCGCGAGCCGGTCGGCGACGCCGTCGATGACGATGACGTTCGACGCTCCAATCCATTTCGCGACGGCGGCAGCGTAGATGCCGAGGCCTCCCGCGCCTTGCACCACGACGGTCTCACCGAGACGCAAGTTGACGCGCTCGAATCCCTGGATGACTTGCGCGAGCGCGCAGTTCGCTCCGGCGACGAGATCGTCGGGCACGGCGTCCGGCACCTTGAACACCGTCTGCCCCGGCCGCACGTAGTAGTAGTCCGCGAACCCTCCGACGAAGTGCGGTGGTTGCGCGCACCCGCGAAGCTGAAAGCCCGGGTTCGCGCCGCACGCTGCGGACTGCCCGCGCAAGCACGCTTGGCAGCGACCGCACGGCAGGAAGTAGCGGTACACGATGCGATCGCCCTCTGCGAGCGGGCGCCCCGCGGAGTCCTTGTCGCGGCCGGCGCCCAGCTTGGAGACGCGACCGCTCATCTCGTGACCGAGCACCGTTCCGCCTTCGAGATCGAACCGCGCGAGGTCGATGTCGCCGCGCCAGTAATGCAAGTCGGAACCGCACACGTTCGTGGTCGTGACGCGCACGACGATCGCGCCGGGCTCAGGATCGGGCACCGGGTACTCGCGAATCTCCAGCGGCGCGCTCGGCGCCAGCATGTGGACGGCGACGCGACCGGTGGTCATGAGATGACCTCGTGCTCGGTGGTTTCGGTGGGCTCGGAGTGCTCAGTGGGTTCAGTGGGTTCGGTGGGTTCGGTGGGCTCAGCGTCCTCGGCGGCGTGCGGGACGAATCCACTGTCGTCCGGCGCCGCGCGCCGCCGCCGCATCAGCCCCCACGCTCCCCAGCCAAGCAGTCCCAGCGCAGGGAGCGCGACGAGCACGAGCGAGAGCGGGTTGATCGCGTCGGCCTCCGCGCGGAACGTGAGCTTCTCGCCGACGCGTGGCGTCCATACTGCGACGCCGTCGCGCACCGAGCCTCCGCCGTCGATGATGCGAACGCTGCCGGGAAGCTCCGCGCGAATCTCGAAGGTGAAGTACTCGTCGGCGAGCGCCTGGATCGCGCGCGTCATTCGTTGCCCTTGCGCGCCCGGCGGTCCGGAAAGGTCGGCCGCTCCCGTGAAGAACGTCTTCGTCTTGAAGAATCCTCCCTCGGTGCCGAAGTCGAACGACAGACCGCTGCTGCCGAAGCTCAGGTCGGAGCCGCCGCCGTCGGCCGTGCTCAGCTCCTTCACGCACGTGTCGAAGCCGGCGCTGTTCGGGAAGTCGCACTGCGCGTTGAACGCAACGTCGCCCGCGGCGGACGTGGTCTTGTTCATGCGCCAGCCCTGCTTCTGCAAGCTGTTGAAGAAATCGTCGAAGCCCTGCACGCCGGAGATGCCGGTCGCGCCGCCGGTGCGGCGGTTCATCTCGCCGATGCCGTCCACGAACTCCTTGTCCACCGCGACCGCCATCGTGAACGTTCCCGAGCCGTCGCGGTTGAGCTTCGCGCCGATGCCCATCTCCATCTGGCACGACGACACCGCGAACACCACCGCGAGCAGCGCGGCGGGCGCGAACGATCGGAGTGTGCGCGGCATGATCCGCGGCATTCTAGCCGGGGGCGAGGCGGTACGTTCCCTTGGAGGTCTTCTCCACGCGCCCGCCGCGCGCAAGCTCGCCGAGCGCGCGCAGGAACGCGTCCCGCTCCCCCGCCTGCGTGAACGCGTCGACGTATCCGTTGCGCAACGCGCGATCCCACAGCACGGTCCAGTGCGCGTCCTCGTCCGGCGCGTCGCGCAACGCGGCGAGCGCTGCGTCGGTCATGTCCACTGCGACACGTGCGCGATCAGCTCGCGCGCCAGCCGGATCTGATCGTCGTCGTGCACCGCGAACGGCAAGCCGGCGAGCGAGAGGATGATCTCCTCGGCGCCCATTTCGAAGAACGCGCGCAGGCGCTGCGCGCACTGTGCCGGCGTGCCGACGAGCGTGTCGCGCCGGAACTCCTCCAGCGTCGTCGCATCGAGCGCTCCGGCCGGCGCCCACCGTTGCATCGCGCGCCAGCGCGATTCCACGTCGGCGTCGCTCTCGCCGAGCAGCGTCAGCAATCCCACGTTGCGCCGCACGGATCGCGGGTCCCGCCCCTCGCGCGCACACGCGGCGTCGAGCTTCGCGACGAGTCCTTCGTACGCGTCGGGCGTCCATCGCCACACCGTGTTCCATCCGTCGGCGTGACGCGCGATCGTGCGCATCATGCGCTCCCCGCCTTTCGAGCCCACCCACACCGGCATGCGCCGCGACGGCGGCGGGATCAGCGCGTCGCCGTCCAGCAGCCCGCGCACGGTCTGCAGGTACTCGCGGAACGCGGAGACGCGCTCGCCGAGCGGCGGCATCGGAATGCCCATCGCGCGAAACTCCGCCTCGTACCAGCCGGCGCCGATGCCCAGCTCCATGCGCCCGCCGCTGAGAAGGTCGAGCGTTACCGCTTCCTTCGCGAGCATCGGCGCGGAGCGAAACGCGTAGCACAGCACGAGCGCTCCCAAGCGAATCGCGCTCGTTGCGGCCGCGACCGCGGCGAGCGTGGTCATCGGCTCCACCGAGCCATATCGCGGCGCCGCGGGTCCGCCGTAGCGTGCGAGGTCGAGGAAGAAGTGATCGGAGATGCACACCGACGAGAACCCGGCCTCCTCGGCACGCACCGCATACTCCACGACCCGATCCACCGACACGCCGCGCCCGTCGGGGAAGCTGAAGTCGTAATGCGGGAGCGCGAGACCGACCTTCATAGGTACCTCATCACGTCCTCCGCCGAGCGAATCTCGGTATTCGGAGGGATCGCCGCACCGGCGGGGACACGCACGCGCGGATACAATGCGACGTCGTCGGCAAGCTCGACGCCCGGTTGCAGCACGACCTCGTCGCCGAGCGCGGCGAAGCCCTCCACGCTCGTGCGGTTCGCGTGCGTCGAACGCACCTCCGCCATCGACCCGACGTAGGAGTCGGTCACGCGCGCGGCCGAGCCGATCATCGCGCCGTCGCGAATCTGCGAGCGCACGATCTCCGCGTCGGGATGCACCTCGACGCCGTCGTCGATGTTCGACTCGCTGATGCGCGCGCCGGGAAAGATCTCGGAGTACTTGCCGATGCGCACCGCGGGACCGATCGTGACGAGGCCGCGTTGCATCTTCTCCTGCAACGTCAGCCCGGAGTCGTGATCGCGCATCTGCAACGATTCCGGCTCGATCCAGATGTTGTCGTTCATCGGCGGCCCGAGCAGGCGGCACACCGAGCCGAACCGCCCCCACAACGCGTCGATCATCGTCTCGATGTAATCCTGCACGTTGCCGAGGTCGCCGATGCGCCCGATCGGGTGCGCGAACACCGGGTAGCCCTTCGACACGAGCCACGGCAACAGGTCGAGGCCGAAGTCGAGCCTCGTCTCCGACATGCGCTTGATGTCGTCGTGCTGCGCGATCTCGCGCAACTGATCGAGGTCGACGAGGTAGAAGCCGGAGTTCGTCAGCAACGGCATGCGCAAGAAATCTTCCTCGGAGGGCGCGGGGAACGCCTCGTGGATCTCCGCGAGCGTGGGCTTCTCCACGAACTCGTCGATGCGACCGTCGGGCTCGGTGAGCATCACGCCGTACTTGCCGGCGACCACCGTCGGCTCGCGCACCATCGCGCCGATGGTGACGACGGCTTCAGAACGCGTGTGCGCCGCGACCATGCTCTCGAGATCGAGGTCGACGATGGAGTCGGTGGGGAAGACGAGCGCGGCGCCGCGCAGGTCCCAATACTCGGCGCTGCGGATCGTGGAGTCGGCGCTGCCGGTGTTCTGCGCGTCGAACCGCACGCGCGAGTAGCGCAGGCGCACGCCCAGCGGCTCGCCGTGATCGACGAGCATCTTGATCTGGTAGCGGTTCTCCTTGCCGTGGGCGACGACGAAGTAGTCGCGGATTCCTTGCTCGGTGAGGATCTGGAGGATCCACCGGACGAGTCGCCGCCCGAGGAAGGTCATGGCGGCTTTGGACCGGAGATAGCCGGGAGCCTTGACGCTGAGCGGCCGCGCGCGCTCGCCGCGCCCTCCGGCCAGGCCGATCCCGATGACGTCCATCGCCGACAACCCTACCCGCGGCGGGTGGCGCGAGAGCGCCCGCGCGATGCGGTGGCGCGGGGCGGTCCCGGCCGCGGTGGGTGGCGGTTCCCGAAATGCAAGAGCACCGCCACCGGTCATCCCCCGAGCCGTGGCGGTGTCTCTTGTTCTGTCGGAATTGTCCTCCCGCGCGCTTGCGCCGTCTGTGACGCGACTCACACACGCTGTGTGAGTTTTCGTGGCGTGCTAGCCTTCAATGCGGACGCAATTCTTGCGACATTCCGAGGGCCACATTGCCACCTACCAAAGAGCAAGTTCTCGAAGCGCTGAGCAGGGTCCAGGACCCCGAGATCCACCGCCCGATCACCGAGCTGGACATGGTCCGCGACGT
>JBIOWR010000199.1:0-5428 GCA_044868775.1 Actinomycetota bacterium | reverse complement strand
CGTGCCTCCTTCGACAAACCGTGGCAGAACATGTCGGCGAGCGACGCGGCGATCTCTTCCACCGAGTCGGTGGGCGGCGTCATCGCGTAGCTGTTGAGAACGCGCGCGCTCGTCTCGGCGGCGCGATGAATGATGAAACGGCTCGTGTTGGGCAAGCGTTCGGCGAGCACTTCCTCCATCGTGCGCGTGCCGAGATCGATGACGGTGTTGCCTTCCGTGGTGAGGAACGGGATCAGCTCCTGCGGCTCCATCGCCATCACGCGTGTCAACAACGGGTGGTTCCGGAAGAAGCGAAGACACGTCAGAAACGCCGCTTCGAGCGCCGGGCGCAGGTCTTCGTGGGGCTCGGCCTGCGCGCGCACCTCGGCGATGAGCCGTTCTTCTTCGCGGAGGACGAGCGCGGCGATCAGGTCGTGCTTAGAGGGGAAGTAGCGGTACAAGGTCTGCCGCGACAGCCCGGCGGCCCGAGCGACGTCGCTCATCGTCGTGCGGCCGATCCCGAACCGCTCGGCGCACGCGAACCCGGCGTCGAGGATGCGCGCGCGATTGGATTCGTCGTGGAGAGGCTCGGTCACGGGTGTGACACTATGACGACAAGTGTCACCCTGTCAATGCGCACCGGCGGAAGGGGCCGCGGGGAGCGCGGGTTCAACATCTCCTCGCGGAAAGTGTTTCATTTTGACAACACGCTCGTGTTGTCGATCTGAAACAAAACTCGCGGGAGGATGCGGCCGGCGCACGGTAAGGGCGGCGCGGGCCGCCGCCCGTCGGCTCGGTCAGCTGCCGGCGACCGTCATCTCCCCCACCAGCACCGTCGGTGACCCGATCGCGCCGCCGGACGGGAAGAAGCGGAGATCGCTCCCGAGCGCGACGATCGAGGAGAGGATGTCGGTGATCGTCGACGCCACCGCCGCCTCACGCACCGGCGAGGCGAACGCGCCGCCCTCCACGATCAATCCGTTCACGCCGACGGAGAAGTCGCCCGAGATCGGGTTCGTTCCGGAGTGCACGCCGATCAAATCCTGCACGTACAGCGCGCGGCCGGCGCGGTTCATCAGCTCCTGCGCGGACTCGGTTCCGGGCTGCAGGAACAAGTTCGTCGGCGCGACGCCGGGCGTGCTCTTGAACCCGGCGCGTTGCGCGTTGCCGGTCGATGCGCTCGACATGCGCTTCGCGGTGTATGCGTTGTGGAGGAATCCGCGAAGCACGCCGTTCTCGATGAGCGCCTTCCGCCGCGTGGGCACTCCCTCGTCATCAAACGGACCGCACGCGGGACCATCGAGCATCCGCCCGTCGTCGATCAGGTTCACGACGCTCGACGCGACGGTTTCCCCGACGCGGTCCGCGAACAAGGAGCGCCCTTTCAGCACCGCTTCCGCGGTGAGCGCCGACGACAGCACGCCGATGAACGACGCCGCGGCGTTGGGATCGAGCAGCACCGGCATGCGCTCGGTCTTCGGCTTCTTCGCGCCGAGCAGGCGCGTCGCGCGGTCGGCGGCTTCGCGTGCGACCGCTTCGAGGTCGAGGTCGCCGGGCTTGCGCCCGAGCGCGAACGAAAAGCCGGTCTGCGTCTCGTCGCCGTCGGTGGCGAGCGGCGTGACGACGATCCAGCAATCGCCGCGCTCGTACTCGGCCTCGACGCCGTTGCTCGACGCGATCGCAACACGGCCGAAGCCTTCGGCGAACTCCGCGAGATCGACGCCGCGCACGCGCGCATCCGCTTCGCGCGCGAGGCGCTCGAGGTCCAGCGCCATGCGCACCTTGTCCTCGATCGGCGTCGCTTGCAGCTCGGGCAGCAGCAATCCATCGAGCGGCTCGGCGGGCTCGAACGCCGGCAGCACGTTTCCGTCGTCCGGTGTGGTCAGCGATGCGTTCGTTCGCGCTTGCTCGACGGCGTCGCCGATGTCGGACGGCTCGGGGTCGGCCACCCACGCGTAACCGAGCCGGCCATCGACGATCACGCGCACGCCGAGGCCGCGCGACTCCGCGCTCGACAGCGATTCCACCTCGCCGTTGTGCGCCTTGATCTCCGTCTCGCGTCCCCACTGCGCGAACGCTTCGACGGATTCCGCGCCGCGCGCCTCCGCGACGGCCTTGCGGGCGAGATCGAGGAGGTCGCTCATCAGCCGGTTCCTCCGACGGTGATCTTGGAGATGCGCACGGTCGGCATGCCGCTCGTGACCGGCACGCCCTGGCCGTCCTTTCCACAGATTCCCGTCCACGAATCCCAGTCGCTTCCCACGGCGTCGATGCGCGCGAGGATCTCCGGGCCGTTGCCAATCAAGTTCGCGCCGCGCACCGGCGTGGTCAGCTCGCCGTTCTCGATCAGGTACGCCTCGGTGAGACCGAACACGAAGTCCGCCGTCGCCGGGTTCACCTCTCCGCCGCCGAACGACTTTGCGTACAAGCCCTTCTTCACCTGGCGCACGATCTCGTCGGGATCGGCGTCGCCCGGCACGAGGAACGAGTTCGTCATGCGCGGGATCGGCAAGTTCGCGTACGACTGGCGCCGCCCGTTGCCGGAGCGCGGCTGCCGCATCAACCGCGAGCGCAAGTAGTCGGTCATGTACGCGGTGAGCACGCCCTTCTCGAACAGCACCGTGCGGTGCGATGGCGCGCCTTCGTCGTCGAACGCGAACGAGCCCCACGCGTTCTCGATCGTTCCGTCGTCGATGCCGGTGACCAGCTCGCTCGCGATCTTGTCACCGATGCGATCCTTGTAGACGCTCGCGTCCTTGTAGATGATGTCGGCCTCGAGCCCGTGCCCGCACGCTTCGTGGAACAGCACGCCGCCGCCGCCCGGCGCGAGCACCACTGGCATCTCGCCAGCCGGTGCGGGGATCGACGACAGCATCGTGATCGCTTGGTTGGCGGCCGTCTCCCCGATCTTCTCGGGAGTGAACTTCTCCAGCAATTCGAAGCCGCTCGACGCGCCGGGACCGAAGTGGCCGGTCTGAATCACGCCGTCGCGCGCGGCGACCACCTGACACGACGACCGCGTGCGCGTGCGGCCGTCATGCACGAGCAACCCGTCGGAGTTCGCGATGAGCACATCCTGCTCGCCCTCCGCGTAGGACGCGATCACTTGACGCACGTCGCCACTCGTTGCGCGCGCTGCTTCGTCGATGCGGACGACAACCGCGATCTTGTCCGCGGCCTCAACGGAACCCGGAGCCCGCCGCACCGGGTTGAGCACGCGCTCCGGCTCGCGCCGCAGGTCGCTCACGCGCGCGGCCGGCTGGTCGTGCAGCGCGGCCGCAGCCGCCTTCGCCGCGTCGAGCAACGACTCACGGTCCAGCCGGTTCGTGTACGCGTACGCGGTGGAGGCTCCACGGATCACGCGCACGCCCGCGCCGCGGTCGCGCCCGCTGGTGACCTCCTCGACCCGCCGGTCCTCGAGACGAACCGACGTGGTCACGCGCGTCTCGGCGTACAGCTCCGCGAACTCGCCGCCGGTGGCGAGGCCGGCGCTCAAGACGTCTTTGATGATGCCTTCGTCGATCATGCGGGCAGCATCCTACCCAAGGAGGCACCCGGTTAGAATCGCCGCCGTGCGACGCCTTGCGTGGTTGTGCCTGCTGCCGGCGATCGCACTCTCGTCGTGCGGCGCTCCGGCGGAGCGCGGCGCACAGATGCCGACCCTCCCGTCGGCACGAGGATGGGTCGCACTCGTGTCCGTCGAATCCGGCTCGCTCCAGGAGTGGCTCGCGTGGCCGTCGCTTGCAGCGCTGATCGACCGTGGAGCGGCGGGGTTGCTGAGCACGCGCGAACCCTTGCGCATGGAGCCCCTCGCCCGGGCGCTGCGAGACGCAGACGTTCCTTTCGGTGACATATCGGTCGCGTCCGGCCGGCGCGTGACATCCGAGGCAGAGCATTCGCTCGCCGGAACCGATCTCGTCGTGCAGAAGCTGCTCGCCGACTCCCGGCGGCCGACCATCGTCGTGTTCTCGCGCGACCCCCGCTCGCTCGGTGCGGTGGCGATCGCCGGGCCGTCGTTGCCTCGCGGCTTGTTGCGTAGCGCGACCACGCGTCGCAATGGGCTCGTTGCGCTGACGGACGTCGCGCCGACGATCCTTCGCCTCGCAGGCGTTCCGGTGCCGGACGCGATGACCGGCCGCGTGATGACAGTCGTTGCAACAAGCGACGCGACGCAGGCGCTTCGAACCTTCGACGGCGAGCTGACGCACGCAGCCGAGGTTCGGAATCCGCTCGTGCGCGGGTTCGTGTTCGTTGCGATCGCGGTCGCGCTCGTGTGCGCGATCGCCGTGGCGCTCGGACGGCGCGCACGCCTCGCGCTCACCGGGCTCGTCGTGGTGTGCGCGGTTCCGGTGGCGATGCTGGTGGAGCCCCTGCTTCCGGCCGCCGAGACCACCGCCACGTCGGCGGCGTGGGTCGCTGCGCTCGCGCTCGTGGCCGGCGCGAGCGCCGCACGCGCACTCGGCGTCACGCGCGGGGTCGCGCTCGTGTGCGGCGTCACGGCGCTCGTCGTGCTCGCCGATCTCGCACTCGGAGCCCCGCTCGCGTCACGCTCCCCGATCTCATACCTGCTCACCGAAGGCGCGCGCTTCTACGGCATCGGCAACGAGCTGATGGGCGTGGTCGTCGGCGGGCTGATCGTCGCCGTCGCCGTTCTGTTCGAGCAGCGACCGGAGACGCGCGCCGCGAGCATCGGCGGACCGTTCGCGTTCGCCGTCGCGGTGTGGCTCATGGCGTCGCCGTCGATCGGCGCGAAGTTCGGCTCGGTGCTGACGGCACTTCCTGCATTCGCGCTCATAGCGGCGCGCGCGGGTGGCAGGCGCGTCACGCTTCGTCTCGTGCTCGCGCTCGAAGCCGGAGCGATCGCGCTCACCGCGCTCGTGTACGCGAGCGATCGCCTGCGACCCGCCGCGGAGCGCTCGCACATCGGCGGCGCGGCGACCGGCGCAGGCGCCACACTCGCGCGCAAGATCGCGACCGCGGTCCGCGTGGCCGCGTTCTCGTACTGGATGGTTGCGCTCATCGTGTTCGTGGCGGCCGTCGCCGTGGTTGCGCGCGTGCGGCGCGACGACGTCCGCAGGATCAGGCGTCAACGTCCGACGCTCGTGACGGTCGCCGTGGCGGCGGGAATCGCGATCGTGTCCGCGGTCGCGTTCAACGACGCCGGCACGATCGCCGCGGCGTTGATCGCGTTGCCGTGCGTTGCGTTGCTGTTGCATGCTTTTCCGTCCGAGCGCGATCACGTCGTAGACTTGGGCCCGTGACGACGCGCGCCGCGTTCTTCGATCTCGACAAGACGCTCGTCCCCGGATCGAGCTTGTTCCTGCTCGCGCGCGGGCTGTACGAGCGCGACATGACCCGCGTCCGCGACATCGTGCGGTTCGCGTGGGGTCAAGCCATGTTCATGCTCATCGGATCGGAGCGAACGAGCGGCATGCAAAGCTCGCGCGAC
>JBIOWR010000198.1:0-4381 GCA_044868775.1 Actinomycetota bacterium | reverse complement strand
CCGGGTTCGCTGCGACCAGCTGGACCGAGTCGGCGGCGATCGCCGACGCCGCAGCGGCCTTGGTGATGCGGACGATGATCGCCCGGCCGCCTCCGTTGTCGAAGAACTGCTTGACGGAGTAGCTCATCGGAAACGCCATGTCGAGCGGGCCGTAGTTGCGCACGTAGTCCCCGAAGGTGGCGATCGCGGTGGGCTCGACGGGGCCGCGCGGGGCCGCGCCGACGAATGCGGTGATCGACGTGGGTACGCCGACGATCGTGCGTACTCCGCTCGGAATCTCCTCGACGTAGACGCCCGGTGCCGAATAGTTGGCCATGGAACGCTCCTCCCCGAAGCTTTTCGCGCAGCGAACCTCGCAAGCATCGAAACGGCGGCGTCACGCTGCCGTCACCGCGCCGTCAACGCTCGTCGGCGAGGTCCTCGATGAATCGATCGATCCAGCGGCGCACGGCGGCGCACACCTCTTGAGGCGAGATCGTCGCGAGCACGGCTTGCTCGGGGTTTCCGGAACGCGACTCGGTGATCCGCGCGCGGAAGCCATCGCGCGAGTGGCCCTCCAGCCACACGCGGACGACGAGAACACCCGAGGGCGGCGACGCTGCCTTGTCCATCGCAAGCACAATCGGGGTGGTGGCGTCACCGCCCCGTCATGACCGCTGCTACCGGCGCGTCACCGGCGCGCGGATGCGATCAGCTCCTCCATCTGAGGAGACGGATCCACGGCCAGCTCGCGCCGAAGCAGGATGCGATACGCGTCGTACTGCCGCAGCGCCTCGTGCCGGTTGCCCTCCGCGAGGTGCGCCGCGATCAGCGCGCGCTGCCCGCTCTCGCGAAGCGGCTCGCCCGCAACCGAAGCAAGCCCCGCATCGACGGCTTCGGCCCAGCGCCCTTCGTCGGTGAGCCTCCGGCACATCGTCTCGAGCGCGTGCATGCGGAGCTGCCGGAATCGCTCGCGCTCCACGAACACCCAGTCCTCGTACCAATCCGGCAGCAGGTCCGCGGACAGCGCGTCGCGGAAGCTCGCGAACGAATCGGGGAGGCTGCCGTTGTGCAGCACCTCCTCGGCAACGCGCGTCGTCTCCCACAGGTCAACGCGCACCGACGCCGCAAGGCTCAGCCGGTCCGAGCCGTCCTCCACGAGCCGCACGCGCGGCTGCCGCAGCCTCCACAACGCTGACCGCAAGCTCGCGCTCGCGCGCCCTTCGGTGGAGTCGAGCCACAACGTGCCGGCAACGAACGACCGTTGCAGCGGCCGGCCGTGGAGCGCGAGGAACGCGACCAGGCGTTGCGCGCTCATCGGCAGGGTCACGCGCCGTCCATCGCATCGAAGCTCGAACGCGCGCAGCACCGAAAGGCTGACGTTTGCCGGCGCACGCTCGTGACTGCGGTTCGGTTGCGGTACCGAACGCTCGGGCAAGGCGGGAGGAGCACTGCGCATGCGTTGCCGCCCTTTGCTCGCGTGAAACGCATCCCGACGAACGGGCTGCCCGCCAACTCGCCTCGTCGCCGCGCGATGCTAACGCGGTGGAAAAATTCGCGCAAGACCAAATTCTTCACAACCTGCGCGCGAAGATTTTCACGCAACGCTTCGCGGTTGGACACATGCACAAACGCGAACGCGTTGCGTTTACGCCGCGCCGGCCTCGGTCAACGCTCGCACGTCGAGCTTGCTCATCTTCAACAACGCCTTGGTCACGAGCGGCGCTCGTGAAGGATCGCCCAGCAGCTGACCGAGCACCTTGGGAACGACCTGCCACGACACGCCGTACTTGTCCTTCAACCAGCCACAACGGCCTTCTTCTCCGCCGTCGGAGAGCTTGCCCCAGAAGTGATCGACCTCCGCCTGGTCCTCGCAGTGCACGACGAACGAGATCGCTTCCGTGAACGGAAACGACGGCCCGCCGTTGAGCGCGACGAAACGCTGTTGGCCGAGGTGAAAGCCCACGGTCATCACGCGGCCCTTCTGATCGGGGAACTCGTCGCCGTACCGCGTGACCTCGTCGATCCCGGAGTCCCCGAAGATCGACACGTAGTGATTCGCTGCTTCCTCTGCTTGGTCGTCGAACCACAGGAACGGCGTGATCTTTTGCATGATCGTGCTCCTTTCCGGTCTCGTGCCGCCGTGCTCTTCACGGAGTCGTCGAACGACGACCCCGTGAATCGACACGGCCCTGGACTCTTTCCGTCCGTCAGGACTCCAAGAACGCCTTCAGCTCGGCCAGCCTCTTCTTCCACATCGCCTTTGCGATCTCGGCTTCGTCGGCGTCGGGCAGCCGCTCATGCTGGATCGCGACCATCGACTTCGACGGACCCTTGTCCTCGAAGCCGAAGAGCACCCGCGTCGAGCCGTCCTCCCAGTCGAAGCGCGCCGAGCGGTTCGGCTGCGACGTGCGCAGCGACATCGTCCCGTCCACCAGCCACTGCTTCCGCTGCTTCGCCACGACGACGGCGTCGAACAGGGTGCCGACGTCCACGCCGACGGTCTTCGACGCCGAGATGGCGAAGCCGGAGCCGTCGAGCTGCTGGTGCTTCAACCGCATGCCGCGCGCACGCTCGTAGGTGACCGTGACGCTCTGCGACCACCAGCTCGGGACGCCGTGCTTCTCCGCCAGATACCGTGCGATCTCGGAGTGCTCCTTGGTGCGCGCGCCCCACTTGTCGAGGATCGCGAACCACTGGTCCCAGGTCTTGCCGGTCGCCCCCAGAACCTTGTCGTCGGGCATGCGATCGGCGCTCCCGGCCGTAGCAAGGCGAGCGCGTGCGTTGGTGTTGCGCTGGCGCTTCTGCTCCACCTGGGCGCGCGCGGTCGTGTAGCTCTCGCCCGTCTTGGACATGCGCTCGCGAACGCGGCGCTTGAAGGTCTTTCGCTCGGTCATCGCTGCCTCCTTCGGCAAGCCGCGACCGCGGGACTCACGCTCCCTTGGACGCGGCCCGAAGGGGTACCGCCGAGCGTTCCCGAGGGCTTGGCCCCCTTTGCCTCGCTGTGCCGGCGGCGTGAGCGCCGGAGCCGAGGTTGGGCGTGGGATGCGCCACCGACAACGATACGCACGCGCTCTGCGAGCGCGCAAGAGCCTCAGCCGCGGTCTCCCAGGAACCTCTCCACCGCGCTCGCGATCGCGCCGGCCAGAACGGCGCGTCCCTGCGCGGACGCGGCGATATCCGCTTCGAACGGACGGGTGAGGAACAACGCCTCCACGATCACACCGGGCATGAGGCTCGGGTTCGGAACCCAGCTCGGGGCGCGAGGCCCGAGCAAGATCTCGTGCCCGTACTTCGCGCCCTCGGCGGTGAGCGCGCGTCCTTCGATCTCGGTGTCCGCGCGCACCCGGCGGTTCTGGATGCTCCATCCCTGCCGGCGGAACGCGTCGACGATCGAGGCTTGCACCAGCCCGGCGAGGCGCCGGTTCTCCGCAGAGAACGGCCGGTCGGGATCGTAGATCGTCATCGTCCCGCCCTCGGCCGGATCCGAGAACGCGTTCATGTGCACCGAGACCAGCACGTCCGCGCGCACCGCGTTCGCGCACGCAATTCTTTGGAGCAAGTCGCGGCGCACGCCCAGCGGGGTGAGCGCGCCGGACGCGACGTCGCCGGCGCCCTGCACCGCAACGCTCGTGTCCTCGGTGCGCGAGACGACGACGTGATAGCCGCTTGCGCGAAGCCGCTCCATCGTTGCCTCCACCACCGCGAGCGTCGCCGTCTTCTCGGAGATGGTGGCGCCGGCGCTCGTGCGACCTCCCGCGCCCGGGTCCAGCCCGCCGTGTCCCGCGTCGAGGAACACGACGCCGCGGCGAGGCACGCCGTCCGGCGGCACGAACGACGCGCACGTTCCCCGAGCGAATGCCGTTTGCGGCGCGGCGGTGGGTTCTTGCGTCGCGCTCGGCGAAGTGGTGGCGGACGGGCTGGTCGCGGACGGGCTCGACGTGACGCTCGCTTGCGCGCGTGGCTTGGAATCGCTTCCTGCCTTGCTCGCCACCCACAACCCCACCGGAAGCAGCGCGAGCAGCGCGAGCGCAACGCGCCGGCGGCGAATTCTCGGGGACATCGCGGCCAAGCTACCAGCGTTGCGCCCCCCGCCGGCACCGGCTCGAAACAACCATCGACACATGGGGCCACCGCAGGTGACAATGGGTTCAAGGTGTTCAAGCAACTGCGTTCCAGGGTTCCGAACGTCGCCGTCGGCGTGATCGTGGGGTTGCTCGTGGGCGGCGGCGTGTTCGCGTGGGCGCAGACGTCTGCCAACAAGCCCGACGACGCCGGGGTGCACGGCGGACCGAAGCCGCGATTCCACGACGCGAGCGCCTGCAACCTCGTCAACGTGAGCACCCTCGAGGGCAACTGGACGCACGGCGACTACGTGAAGGCGGTCGCGAGCTCCAACCCC
>JBIOWR010000197.1:0-2737 GCA_044868775.1 Actinomycetota bacterium | reverse complement strand
GAGGCCACGCGCTGACGATCTACGCCGCGCGTGTCGACGACCGTCCGTACGATCGCCTCAACACCATCCTCGGTGCGCAACGCTTCGACGCGTTCGCTACGCAAGGCGTGCGCACGATGCCGTTCCCGATCAAGCGACGTGCCGCGCTGCTCCCCACCGCGGCAAGCGCGCTGCCCGGGATCGATCGCGTCGTCGGCTATCACCGCACGCGCGCGCTCACGCTTCCGCTCGTCGTGCGCGTCCTCGGCGCCCGATTTCGCGAGGCGTTCGCGACGCAACGACGGCCCGACGTCGTGCACGCGATGGGAGGCGAGCCGCAAGCGCACGCCGCGCTCGAGGCCGCGCGAGCCGTCGGCGCCGCGTTCGTGGTGACGCCGTTCGCGCACCCCGGCTTCTGGGGCGACGACGACCTCAACCTCGACCTGTACAAGGCGGCGGACGCGGTGGTCGCGCTGCTGCCGATGGAGCGCGACTGGCTCGTCGATCACGGTGTACCAGCAGATCGCGTGCACGTGATCGGCGTGCCCGCTCCCGAGCCACATCCCGACCCGCTCGACGTCGAAAAGGCCGGCCCGCTCGTGCTGTGTCTCGGCGTGAAGCGCCGCTACAAGTACAAGCTCCTCCTCGACGCGTTGCCCCATTTGCACGATCGCTCCACACGCGTGGCATTCGTCGGTCCGCTCACCGACGAGTGGCGCGCCGACCTGAGCGCGCTCGATCCGCGCGACGCCGCGTGCGTGGGCGCCGTCGCAAAGGTGGACGAGCGTGAGAAATGGGGCTGGCTGCGCGTGTGCGACGCTTTGTGCCTGCCGTCGGTCAGCGAGATCATGCCGGTTTCCATCCTGGAAGCGTGGCGGATGGCGCGTCCGGTCGTTGTAGCACGTGGACGGTGGACTCACGACCTCGTCTCAGACGGGGTCGACGGGATCATCGTCGAGCCGAGACCCGAGGCGCTCGCCGAGGCCATCGAGTCGGTGCTCGCAGATCCGCAGCGAGCCCGAGCGATGGGCGAAGCGGGACGCAAGAAGGTCGAGGAGCGTTACACGGCCGCGGTGGTAAGCGCGGCGCACGAGCGGCTCTATGAGGCGCTTGTAGGGGCGAAAGGCTAGAAACGTGAATGTCCTCGTAACGGGGGGCGCCGGATTCATCGGCTCCCACCTGGTTGAAGCTCTCGTGGCGCGCGGCGACGAGGTAACGGTCCTCGACGACCTGCGCGGCGCCTCGATATCGAACCTCGACGCCGTCCTCGATCGCATTCGCTTCGAGCAAGCGGATCTCGTCGAGACCGATCTCGCCCCGCACGTGCGCGGCGCCGAGCGCATCTTTCACCTGGCGGCCAACGCGTACGTCCCGCCGTCCGTCGAGAACCCGCGCTACGACTTCGATCTCAACCTCGGCGTCACCGTGCGCCTGCTCGACGCGATGCGTCTTGCGCCGAACCCGCCGTCGCTCGTGTTCGCGTCGAGCGCTGCGGTGTACGGGAACCCGCAGTCGATCCCGATGACCGAGGAGCACCCGTTCGTGCCGCTGTCGCCGTACGGCGTGCACAAGCTCGCGGCCGAGCAAGAGGTGCGCGTGTTCAGCGAGCTGTACGGGATACGCGCCTCGTCGGTGCGCCTGTTCGCCAGCTACGGCCCGCGCCAGCGCAAGCAAGTCGTGTTCGATCTCATTCGCAAGGTCGAGGCGAACCCGAACGAGATCGAGGTGCACGGAGACGGCACGCAAGTGCGCGACTTCGTGTTCGTGTCCGACGTCGTCGAGGCGTTGCTCGCGGTCGCGGGCGACGCGCCCGGACGTGGTGAGGCGTACAACGTCGGCACCGGCCGCGGCGTCACGATCTCCGACCTCGTCGGGGAGATCTGCCGCGCGATGGGCGAGTCGCCGCGCATTCGCTGGACCGGCTCGGTGCGCCCCGGCGACGCAGAGGCGTTCGTCGCCGACATCTCCAGGCTCGAATCCGTCGGGTACCGCCCGCGCGTGTCGATCGGCGAAGGTGTCGGTCGCGTCGTCGCGTGGGTGCGCAGCCGCAGCGAGGAGATGCGCTGATGCGAATCCTCTTCGCGCCGGCGGGAACGCTCGTGTCGGATCGCCGTCCGCACGGCGAGGCCACGATCTCCTACAACGTGTTGAAGCGCCTCGCGGCGCGCGGCCACGCGATCGTCGCGTACACCGAGCGCACCGAGGTCGAGATACCGGGCGTCGAGTTCCGCGAGATCTCCCCGAAGGCGCCCGGCGCGGTGCTGTCGCGGCTCGCATGGGCGCGCCGCATCGCCCGCGACGCCGAGTCTGCCGGCAACAAGGGCTACGACGTCGTGCACGCGCTGCGCCCGATCAACGTCGCGCACGGCTACACGCTGGTGAACGGCGCGCCGCTCGTCGTCGGCCCGCTCACGCTCCCGTGGACGACCGCCGATCGCATCGTCGAGCCGCGCTCGCGCATGCTGTCCGCGATGGTCGGCGGCGCTGTGGACCCGCTCGAGCGCCGCTTGCACCGGCAAACGCTGGAGCGCGCGTCCATCGTGCTCGTCAGCGGACGTCCCGCATTCGACGCGCTGCCGGACCGGTTGCACGCGAAGGCGGAGGAAGTTCCGCTCGGCGTCGACACGTCGCGTTTCGTGTCCACGCCGCTGCCGGACGAGCCGGTCGTGCTGTTCCTGTCGGTCCTCCTGCCGCGCAAAGGTTACGAAGTGTTGCTGCGCGCGATGCCGCTCGTGCGTCACCGCATCCCCAAGGCACG
>JBIOWR010000196.1:0-11803 GCA_044868775.1 Actinomycetota bacterium | reverse complement strand
TTGATCACCGGCGACACCATCGCCTTCTCGAAGTCGATCGGCGGAGGTCCTTGCAGCTCGTCCGACATCAAGGCTTCCTTCACGTCGTCGAGCGTCGCTCCCGATGCCATCGGCACGATGATCGCGTGGTGGAATTGCTGCCCGGCGTTGCGGAAGCTCATCGTGTTCGTTCCGGCCTTGAATCCGTTCGTGGTGAACGAGTAATCGGTGGCCACCATCGTCGCCGCGGCCGCGGGCAGCTCCGCGCCGCTTTCTCCGGTCAAGGTGAGCTGGCCCGACATGCCGTTCGTTGCGTGCGCCACGTCCTTGCCGTCGATGTCGCTCGACTCGGTGCACACGTACCAGTAGTCGCCGGGCGGCAAGTTGAGCGTGACGCTGTTCGACTCGCCGGGCGCGGTAGTGCCGACGCCGCCGACGAACTCCATCCAACTTTCGAGGCGTCCCTCGTCTGATGCGACCGGCGCAGCGAGCTCGTCGAGCGTGTGCCCGGCGGCGACTTTCGCAAGCTGGAGGTCGTGTGTCGCTTCACCGTCGTTCTTCAGCTCGAGCGTGATCACGCCGCCTTTCATCGTGGAGGGAACGTTGAACGAGAACTTGCCCTTGGTCGGTTCGCTTGCGGTGATGGTGTAGACGGGGATGCTTGCTTTCTCTTTGGTCTTCGTCGTTCCGCCGCACGCACCGGCAAGGAAAGCGAGCAGCACTGCGACGGGGATCACCAGCTTGCGCATGGTCGTTCCTCCTCGATGGTTGCGGTGCGCACGAGCCTAATCGACGAGTGGGATCGTGCCGGCGATCTTCGTACCCCGTCCGGGCGCCGATTCAACCCGAAGCGTGCCGCCGATCGCACCAAGGCGATCGCTCATGTTGGTGAAGCCTGCGCCCGGGGAGTGCGTCGTGGCGTCGAAGCCCATGCCGTTGTCGGTTACCTCGAACAGCAACGCACCGGCGTCCTCCCACACGTGCACGCGAGCGCTTGCGTTGTCTCCGGCGTACTTCGCCGCGTTCTGGAGCGCTTCGAGCGAGCAGAAGTACACGGCGGCTTCGATCTCTTGTGGATGGCGCCGCACTCCGTCGGCGTCGACCGTCGCCGGTAGCGGCGAGCGCGCGCTCACCGCTTTCAACGCGTCGGCGAGCCCGCGGTCGGCGAGTATCGGCGGATAGATACCGTGCGCGAGCGCGCGCAGCTCGTCGAGCGTCTCTTGCACGTTACCGGCGAGCTCTTCGAGGATCGCTTTTGACTGATCCATGTTCGACTCCGCGAGCTGCCGCGCGAGCCGCGCTTTCACCGCGAGCGCAACGAGGTGTTGCTGCGCGCCGTCGTGGAGGTTGCGCTCGATGCGCCTGCGCTCGGCGTCGGCGGCGGTGACGATGCGCTTGCGCGACGCCTGCAACGCCTCGGCGTGCCTGCGCACCTCGTCGAGCGACGCTTGCAGCGCCGAATCGAGCTGCACGTTGTGCAACGCGAGGCCGATCTGCCGTGCAAGCTCGGTGAGCGTGCGCTCGTCGTCGTCGGTGAGCGGACGAGCATCTTCGATTCTCTCCACGAGGATGAGACCGAGGAGGTCGCCGGAGTGCGTGACGGGAGCGAGGCGCACGTTCGGCGACGTGCGTCCGGCGAGGAGCTGTGGCAGCCAGACCTTCATCCACGCCGGTCCCGAGACGCCGGCGCGCGCGACGACCGGTTCCTCCGACGGGTTGAGCGCGATGCGCGCGGAACCACGGTCGGGGTCTGACACCGTTCGTTCGAGGCGGCCGGTCGAACCCGTCCACACCTCGACGGCGTCGAGGTGCATCGTCTTGCGAAGGGACTCCGCCATCTGTAGCAACAGCTCGTCCATCGGGACCGCGCGCGACAGACGCGAGCCGAACGAACGGATGACGTCTCCGGGAGCGTCGCGCTCGCCGTACACGAAACGGTTGGCGAATCGCGCGAGGCGCGCGCGCGTCGGCACGTACAACAGCGCGACGATGCCGGCCGCGACCATCGACAGCGTGAGCAAGGTGCGTTCGTCTTGCTTCGGCGCGCGTCCGAGGCCGAGCACGATCACGAGATACGCGGCGCCGACGAGCGCGCTGAGGCCGGCCACCGACACCGTCGCGGCGAGCAACCGGTCGATCGCAGGATCGAGCTGCTCGGACGTGCTCAGCGCGAGCGCGAGCGGCACGAGCGCGGTGGCGGCGGTTGCGAGCTCCAGTGGATGTGGAGGCCATCCCACGAGCGCGCGCAGGATGGCAACGGCGGTCGCCGTGCCGGTCGTTACGACGAGACCCCACGACAACCACTTGATGCGCCTGCGATCGCCCGGCGTGCCTCGACTCGCGTGCGCGAGCATGGCGGGTCCGCCGCTCACCGCCGCGTATGCGGCGAGCGATGCGCCCGGCCACCACGAAAGCTCCGGACGCGACGACCATACGACGAGCGCGACCGCGATCGCGCCGGCCCAACCCAGCGCCGCGAGCACCCGCCGTCCCGTCGACGCGAGCGCGCCGCGCGGCATCGCGAGCAGCACGTGCAATGCCGCGGCGGGAACGAAACCTGCGAGCGCCGATCGCACGCCGACGTGTGCGTCGCCGTCGAGCAGCGCGAGCGCCGCCACACCGGCGCCGGCAACGGCCGCGAGCACGGCCACAAGTCGTGCGAGCGAATGCGTCGCGCGCTTGCGCGCGAGCAGCACCGCGGCACCACTCCACGCGAGCGCGAGGGTTGCCGCGATCGTCGTCATGCCGGAGCCTGATTGCGCGAGCGAGGATGCGAGCGCGAACGCGGCGACGGCAGCCGCTGCTACCGCCGCGGCACCGGCGCCGCGCGACGTTGGAGAGGGCGTCATGCTCACTCCGTTCTCAACACCGACGCGGCTTTGGTGCGGCCCGCCGCGCGTGCGGGTAGCAACGCGGCGAGCGCGGCGATGAGCAATCCGGCGGGAAGGAGTGCGAGCACCCAGCCGACCGGAACCGCCGGTCGCGGCAGCACCGCGATCTGGTTCGCGAACAGTCGCCACAGCGCACGTCCGGCGATCACGCCGGCTGGGATCGCAAACACGCACGACGCGAGCACGAGTGTCGCCGATTGCCACAGCACGGTCGTGCGAATCTGGCGACGGCGAAATCCGAGCGTCTTCAAGATCGCGAGGTCGCGACGCCGGCGCCGGATCGTGCTGAGCAGCGCGTGCACGAGCGTTGCCGCCGCCATCGCCGCAAGGAAACCGGCGAGCGCGAGAGGCACCGACGACAGGCGTTCGATCGTCACCATGTCTCCGCGCGTTTGTCGCACGGCGACGAAGGCATGCTTCCGCTGCTCTTGCGCGAACGCTCCGAGGTCCACGCCGTCGCGCACGCGCACGAGCGCGGGGATCTCGTCGCGGTTCGGCGTTTCCAGGCGGAAGTACGCGTCGATCGTCATCGCCGCTCCTTCCCCGGGCTCGTGCGGCTCGAAGAAGAGTTGGGGAATGATCGCGCGCCCCACGATCGCGTACTCGGCCTTGTCGGCGACGACGTTTTCGGAGTCTTGCGCCGACGCGATCGACACCTCGACGCGATCGCCGATGCGAAGCCCCGACTGGCGGAGCGTCGTCGAGCCGAGCGCGACCTCGTTCGGCTTCGCAGGGATGCGACCTTCGAGGATCACGGGTCCGATCGAGCTTCCCGGCTCCCACACGAACGAGAGCATGCGCTTGCCGTCGACGATGACGTTCGTGGCGCCGCCCTGCGCCGCGTCGGCGACTTGGGGGGAGGAGCGAAACGCTTCGACGAGCTCCGGCCCGGGCGGGCCTGCGAGCAGCGCGTCCCACGTGTATCCCGAAAGGGCGGGAGAGCGGATCAGCTCGTCGAGGCTCGAACGAAACGTGAGGGCCATGACGAGCGCGGCGATGGCCGTCGCGACGCCGGCGATCGTCGTGCGCACGGGCACCGCGGTTCTGCCGCGTCCCGCTTCGAGCGCGAGGCGCACGCCCGATACGACGCTCGGCGGCGCTGATGCGCGCGCGAACGCGGCCGCCGAGAACGATACGCGCGCGATGCGCGCCGGCTCCGCGGTGCCGAGGAGTCCGCCCCCCACGCGTGCCGCGCGTATCGCCGGCAGCAGCGCCGCCAGCACGACCGCAACCACGACCCCCAAGCCGCCGAGCGCGAGCACCGGAACGTCGGCGTGAAACCCCGGATCGGGCTCGGCGATACGCGCGGCGCCGATCGGCGTGAGCGGCGACGCGGCGAGCGCGGTGACGACGGCGACCGCTCCGCCGACGACGCCGATGGCGAGCGAGCGCATCACGCCGATGGCCGCGAGCGACGTGCGACTCATGCCGAGCGCGCGCAACGTCGGGTATTCGACGGCTTCCATCAGCGACACGCGCGCGAGCGCTTGGCCGAAGATCGCGAGCGTTGCGACGGCGGCGAGGGCGGCGAGCATCCACAGCGCCGCCGCCTCGAACCGCATCGTCTTCTGCACGCCCTTCTCGTGCTCGGCGATTTCGAGCGGCAAGTCCACGACGATGCCGCGCTTCTCCGCTTCGGTGCGAAGGTCGTCCACCGTGTAGCCGGGCTTCAAGCTCATGCTGAGCGAGAACACGTTCGATTGCGGCGCCGACTTCAGCGCGTCGAGGTGCTTGCGAATCGTCCCTGCCGATACGACCAGGCCGGGGAACGAGATGCCGTTGACCGATTGGAACTCTCCCGGCGCCGCGTGGATGCCGACGATGCGAACCGCGATCCTTGTTCCCTTCTCGAAGCCCGCGTCTTCGGCGAGCGCGATCGTCACCGTGTGCCCGACCGTCAGATCGGGCGCTTCCGCGGTAAAGCTCAGCGTGGCTTCGTCGGTCGACGACGGATCGGCGATGCGACCGCGCAAGATCTTTCCGATGCCGGGCATCACGCCGCGCGCGACGGTGACCGTTGCGTCGTCGTCGCCTCCCGCCCTGAGTTGCGGAAAGCTCACGGAACGGCCGGTGTCGGTGATGATCTCGCCCGGCAACGCGTAACTGTCCTCCCACTCCGCAACTTGCGGGAGGCGTTTCAATGCTTCGATGCCCGGCAGGAACGCCTCTTCCGGACCGCTGACGCCGCCGCTGACGACGTCGGGAGCGCGCGCCGCGCGAAGGAATCGTGGATACGCGGTCTCGGTGCGCCGCGCGCCGGCGACGGCTGTGAGCGACACGCCCCCGGCGACGCCGATGAGCAACGCGAGACCGATCCACGCGCGCCACCGCCTGCGCAGCTCCGCTTGGAGCTGCATCAATGTTGCCGTCAACGCACCCGCCTCAAGCGTTGGGTTCTTGGAGCGTTCCGAACGTCACGTCCCCTGCGGTGATCGTCTCCGCACTTGCGTCTGCGCCCTCGATGCGTCCGTCGCGCATGCGCACGATGCGATCGGCATGCTCGGCGACGCGCACGTCGTGCGTCACGAGGATGATCGTCTGCCCGTCCTTGTGCAGGCGCCGGAACAGCTCCATCACTTCCGCACCACCCGCCGAGTCGAGCGCGCCCGTCGGCTCGTCGGCGAGCAGCAACGTCGGTTGGTTCGCGAGCGCGCGTGCGATCGACAGCCGCTGGCGCTGGCCACCGGAGAGAACGCCGGGCGCGCTCTTCGCTTTGTCTGCGAGCCCGAGGAGGTCGAGCAGGTCGCGCGCGCGCGACTCCGCCTGCTTGCGCGACGCGCCTGCGATCACGGCCGGCAACGTGACGTTCTCCAGCACGCTCATTCCTTCGAGGAGATTGAAGAACTGAAACACGATGCCGACGTGCTTGCGGCGCATGCGCGCGAGGTCGTCCTCGTCCTTGCCCGACAACGATTCGCCGGCGATGACGATCTCGCCGTCCGAGGGCGTGTCGAGGCCGGCGATGAGGTTGAGCAAGGTCGACTTGCCGCACCCGGACGGACCCATGACTGCGCAGAACTCGCCCTGCTCGACGGCGAAGCTCACGCCGCGCAGCGCGCGCACAGGTGCGCCCTCGGATTCATACGTCTTGCGAAGGTCTTTGGTGGTGACGACGGGCATCTTCGGTTGCTCCCTCGCTCTGCTGCTCCGTTGCTTTCCGTTCTCCCCGCGGAGCGTAGCAGCGACCCGCCTTTGGAAGGGATGGTGAAAACACGCGGGTTCTGCGGTGCGCTGGCAGGTGTGGCGCAGATCACACCCTTGCTACGGTGTGCTTTGTGGACGATCTGGATCGTTTGTACGCCGCTCCGCTGAGCGAGTTCGTGGCGGTGCGCAACGAGATCGCGTCGTTGCTTCGCTCGCGCGGTGACGACGAGGGCGCGCGCTTGGCGAAGGCGCTCGCGAAGCCGTCCGCGGTCGCGTGGACGGTGAACCAGCTCGCGCGGCGGCACCCGCAAGAGATGGGCGAGCTGCTCGACGCCGGCGAACGCTTGCGCAAAGCGCATCGCAAAGCGCTGAGCATGCGTGCCGGCGCCGACGACTTGCGCGAGATCGCGGTGGAGGAGCGCGCGATCCTGCGCCGGCTGCTCGCTCTGGCGGAATCCATCATGAAGGACGCGGGCATCGCCGTCTCGCGCACGCACACCGGCGCGATCGAGGAGACGTTGTCGGCCGCGGCCGTCGATGACGAGGCGCGTGAGCTGTTGCGGCAGGGACGGCTCACCAAGCAAATGCAGCGCGTGGGCTTCGGGGACGTGTCTGGGCTGACGGTGATTCCCGGCGGCCGTGATTCCGCCGAAGCGGGCGCCGACGCCGGCGCCCGCGCGCAGGCGCGCGAGCTCGAACGCCTCGCGCGTGCCGCGGAGCGCGAAGCCGAACGCCGCGAGCGAATCGCCGAAAGCGCCGCGACGAGGGTGGAGGCGGCCAAGGAGAAGCTCGGCGAGGCGGAGGCCGCCGCCGCGCAAGCGGCGGCGGCTGCAGCCGAAGCGCGCCGGGAGGCCGACCAGGCCCGCACGGCCGCCGACGAAGCGTCCGTCTGAGAACCGCTGCCGGACGAGTCGCGCCCGACTCGGTATCCTTGGGCGCCACGGAAACCACCCGCTCGCTGACGGAGGTTCGCAGTGCCCGAGATCGTCGCGGTTCGTTTGAAGCCGGCCGAGGACGGCGAGCATGAGCACGTCGACTTGCTCGGGTATCACTCCACGCATCTCAAGACCGAGCCGGTCATGGTCGCCCCGAACCGCATACGCGAAAACGCGATCGTCGGGGAGAAGTATTGGGTCACCGTGAACGGCGAGCGGGCCGATATCACCTTCGGCGCCTGCCCGATCTGCGGCATGCAGCCGTACCCGCGCGCGTCCGCGGATTCCGGAGACGTCGAGCGACTCAAGGAGCTCCCGCAGAAATAAGTGGTGCGGGAACCCCTCCCGGAGTGTCGTTGGGGCTTGCTAGTCTCTCCGCGTGAGCTCTCCACGATCGGTGTTTCGCTTCATCGGCCGGAGCGGCCGCCGGCTCGGCGTGACCATCGCCGGGGGAACCCTGGTGCTGCTCGGCATTGTGGGCATCATTGCCCCGGTAATCCCCGGGCCGTTGCTGATCATTGCGGGTCTCGCCGTGCTCGGCACGGAATACGCCTGGGCGAAGCGCGCTCTCGAGTCCACCAAACGCCGCGCGAAGCAGGTGGCCAACAGCGTCCGGCGCCGTCGAGGAACACTGCCGGTGGAGGCTCCCGCCGACCCGTCGATCGACCCCTCGATCAACACCGCCGGAGGCGCGCTCGCCGAAAGCGCGGATCCGCCGTCTCCAGAAGGCACCGGCGCGATCGCGCCGAAGAACGCCGACGACCAAGAACCCCCCGCCGGCGCCATCACCGGCTAACCGCCGCGTCTACCGCGGCGCGGCGACTGCGACCACCCCGGCGCGCCAGACCACCGCGGCGCGCCGCCAGACCACCGCGGCGCTGCGGCTGCGGGCGCGAAAACCTCGTTCACCTCGAACCGGTCGCTGCAGGCGGCGTGTGCGCAATGTCCCGTGTGATTTGTTTCAAATCAACAACACGCGCGTGTTGTTGTTTTGAAACATCATCCACGAGCGATGAGTCGCCCGGCGCGCTACGGCGATGCCGTTCCCGACGGGCTCGCAGTGACCCGGCGCTGGCCGAGGACGAGCAGCACCCACGTCTTCGTTTGATCGCAGAAGATCGAGCGCGCGCGAAACGCGCCGTAGCGACCGTCGCTGGGCTTGGCGAATTGGTCTTCGGCCTCGCCGGGTTCGGCTTCACCGCGACCGAGCTGCCAGCCGCGCTTCGGCCAGTCGGCGAGCGCGTGGCGGACGAAATCGCTGAGCGATCCCTCGGAAACGAAGATGATCCGCCTGGTCGAGCCGCTGGCGGGCGGGAGCTCGGCGGCGTAGCTCCCGGGCGGCAACGGGAGGTCGGAGGGGTACCACGACGGCGTGGCGATGCGCTGGGGGACCGGGAGGCAGCCCGCTCCGGTCGGGACCACCGAGGCAGTTGGCGAGGGGGTAGGCCCCGCCGCCGGCTTCGAGCGTTGCGTGATCGCGACGCCTGCGCCGATCGCGGCCAGCGCGACGGCGACGGCAAGGAAACGGCGGATGGAGGAGGGCATCGCGACTGGCGGGCATCCTGCCCGGATGTCGCGACCGGCGCAACAGGCGCGGCGAACCGGGGGCGGGCGCGCGGCGAACGCCGGGTGGCGAGGTTTTCCCCCTTTTGCCCACGGCTGGGGGAGTGTGAGTAATCTACCGCCCGGTAGAGGCCGTCTACCCGATGGTAGAGAGACCCGAGCTGCGGAGGGATCGAGGCTGATACGCGATCGTCTTGCAGGCGCGCGCATCGCGCTCACCGGCGTCACCGGCTTCCTCGGGATGGGCGTTCTCGAACGTCTCCTCCGCGACGTCCCGCTCGAACGCCTCGACGTGTTCATCCGCGGGGACGCTGAGAAACGGCTGGACGCGGTCGTGCACGGCACGGCGTTCAACACGCTCCGGGGAGAGATCGGCGCCGACGCGTTGCGCGAGCGGGTCGCGACTACGGTGGTCGCGCACGCGGCGGATCTGAGCACGGACCCGCTCGACGTGCCACGAGACACCGACATCATCATCCATTGCGCCGCGACCGTGTCGTTCGACCCGCCGATCGACGAAGCGTTCAATACCAACCTCGTCGCATCGCTCCGCATGCTGGAACAGGCACGTAACGCGGGTGCGCGACACATCCACGTCTCCACCGCATACGTCGCCGGCATGACGCGCGGCACGCAACCGGAAGCGCCCATCGCGCGCACGGTCGACTGGCGCGCCGAGCTCGAGCACGCAAAACGCGTGCGCGCGGACGTCGAGGACGCGTCGCGACGGCCGGAGACACTCGACCGCATCATCGGGCTCGCGCGTCACGCGGTCGGGCGCGCCGGGCCGCAATCGGTAGCGACGCGCGCCGAGGAATTGAGACGTGAGTGGGTGGAGCGCCGCCTCGTGGCGCACGGCCGCGGGCGCGCGCGCAGCCTCGGGTGGCCGGACGTGTACGGCTTCACGAAAGCGCTCACCGAGATGGCGATCGCGGAGGAACGCGGTGACACTCCCGTGACCATCGTGCGGCCGTCGATCATCGAGAGCGCGCTGCAGCATCCGTTCCCGGGATGGATCGAAGGCTTCCGCGTCGCCGAGCCGGTGATCCTCGCGTACGGGCGCAACGCGCTGCCGGAGTTTCCCGGCGTGCCCGAGGGAGTCTTCGACGTCATCCCGGTGGACATCGTGGTCAACTCGATCCTTGCGGTGGCGGCGAGCGATCCCGAGCCGCTCGGCTTCTTCCACGTGTCGAGCGGCGCGCGCAACCCGCTTCCGTTCCGCTCGATGTACGCGCTGACGCGCGATTACTTCCTGGAGCACCCGCTTCCCGAACGCAACCGCGGCACGTTCCGCGTTCCCGAATGGAGCTTCCCCGGCAGGCGCAAGGTAGACGCGCGCCTGGACCTCGCGGAACGCGCGATCAAGCTGGCGGAGAAAGGCGTCGCGCGCCTGCCGAGAACGGGCTTCGGCCGCGACGCCGCGCGCCGTGTCGATCGGTGGCGCGGACAGCTCGACTTCATGAAGCGGTATGCCGGCCTCTATGGTCCGTACACCGAAGCGGAAGTCGTGTACACCGACGAGCGGTTGCGCGCGTTGTGGGAGTCGACGCCCGAGGACGACCAGCGCGATTTCAACTTCGATCCCACGTCGTTCACGTGGACGCACTACTTGCAAGGGGTGCACCTCCCGTCGATCACGCAACTCATGCGGTGGGTGCGGCCCGCGCGCGACGAACCGCGCGTGCACGTCACGCCCAACGGCTCGCAACCGGTGATCGCGGTGTTCGACGTCGAGGGCACCATCGTGTCCTCGAACGTCGTGGAGGCGTACCTCTGGTTGCGCCTGTCCGACGCGCCGGCCGACGAATGGCCGTTCACGTTCGCGGAGCTGGCGAAGAAGCTCCCCGGGCTGTTGGGCGCGGAGCGGCGCGACCGGGGCGAGTTCTTGCGCAGCTTCTATCGCCGCTACGCGGGCGCGCGCGAAGACGAGGTGCGGCGCATCGCGCAGGATTCGATCGCGGAGCTGTTGCTGCGGCGGCTCTCGCCGGGAGCCGTGCGCCGCATTCGCGAGCACAAGGCTGCCGGACATCGCGTCGTGCTCGTCACCGGCAGCGCGGATTTCGTGGTGCAACCGCTCATGCCGCTGGTCGATGAGATCGTCGCGACGAAGCTCAAGGTCGACGCGAGCGGACGGTTCACCGGCGACCTCGACTTGCCGCCGCTCGTCGGCGAAGCGCGTGCGTCGTGGCTCCGGCGATACGCGAACGTGGTGGGCGCCGATCTCGAACGCTGCTACGCATACGCCGACTCGATGAGCGACTTGCCGTTGCTCGAAGCGGTCGGGCATCCGGCCGCCGTCAACCCCGACGTGGCGCTCGCGCGCATCGCGCGCACGCGCAAGTGGCCGGTCGAGCAGTGGCACGCGGTGAAGGGCACGCCGAAGGTGATGCTTCCGGAGGCCGTGCGTTGATCCTCTCACTGGAGCTGTATCGCTCGGTGCCGCGCTATCTCGCCGCGCGCGCGATCGGCGAACGTGCGCCGGGGTTGCTCGCCGGTCCGGTCGCTCCACTGAGGCTCGTGCATCGCCGCGAGCCGGCGTTGCCAAACCTCGGCTGGGCGCGCGTGCGGCCGAAGCTCGCCGGTATCTGCGGCTCCGATCTGACGACGCTCGCGGGTCGCGCGAGCTTCTATTTCTCCGGCATCGTGTCGATGCCGTTCGTCCCCGGGCACGAGGTCGTCGGCGAGCTGCTCGACGACTGCGACGAGCTCGAGGCCGGCACGCGCGTGATCCTCGACCCGGTGCTGTCGTGCCTCGCGCGCGGTGTCGAGCCGATGTGCGTGGAGTGCAAGAACGGAGAGCATTCGCTGTGCGAGCGCGTGACCGGCGGGCACGTGTCGGCGGGGCTGCAAACCGGCTACTGCGCCGACACCGGCGGAGGATGGAGCCAGGAATTCATCGCGCACCGCTCGCAGCTGCATTCGATCCCCGACGACCTCGAGGACCGCGACGCCGTAATGGTTGAGCCGGCCGCATGCGCGATCCACGCCGTGCGGCGCGCGCACATCGAGCGCGACGCAACCGTGCTCGTCGCAGGCGCCGGCGCGGTGGGGTTGCTGACGGTGCTCGCGTTGCGCGAGTTCACGCCGGCGGGGCGGATCATCGTCGTCGCGAAGTACGGCGAGCAGGCGCGCACAGCGCAACGCTTCGGCGCAAGCGACGTGGTGCGCCCGCGCGAAGCGCTCGGCGCCGTGCGCCGCGCCACTCGCGCATTCCTGATCCAACCCGAACGTACGTCGCCCTATCTGCTCGGCGGCGTCGACGTCGCATTCGACGCGGCCGGAACGCCGGGC
>JBIOWR010000195.1:0-4377 GCA_044868775.1 Actinomycetota bacterium | reverse complement strand
GGCCGCGCGAATGGTGGGCGTGCGCCGCCACCGCATCGTGATCGGCCACATGCTACCGAACGCGATCGCTCCCGTGATCGTGCAAGGGACGCTCGCGCTCGCGACGGCGATCATCGACGCGGCCGGGCTCGCGTTCCTCGGCTTGGGCTCCGCCGATCCGGGGATCCCCGAGTGGGGGCGCATGCTCGCCGACACCCAGAAGTTCCTCCAGCACGCGCCGCAGCTCGCGTTCTTCCCCGGCGCGGCGATCGTGATCTCCGTGCTCGGTTTCAATTTGCTGGGAGACGGATTGCGCGAGGCGCTCGACCCGAAGCTGAGGCGCTGACCGGTGCCGCTTCTCTCCGTTCGCGATCTCGGCGTCACCTTCAAGGTAAAACGCCGCCGCGACGTGCGCGCGGTGGACGATATCTCGTTCGACATCGAGCCCGGGCAGACCGTCGGCATCGTCGGGGAGTCCGGATGCGGCAAGAGCGTGACGTCGCTCGCGATCCTCGGGCTTCTGCCGCCCACCGCGCACGTCTCCGGATCGGTCACGTTCGAGGGACGCGAGCTGCTCGGCCTCCCCGACGAGCGCATGCGCGACGTTCGCGGCCGCCGCATCGCGATGATCTTCCAGGACCCGATGACGTCGCTGAATCCCGTGCTAACCGTTGGGCGCCAGATCTCCGAGGTATTGGAGCGACACTTCGACGCGAGCGAGGACCAAGCGCGCGCCGAAGCGATCACGCTGCTCGACGCCGTCGGCATCCCGAGCGCGCGCCGGCGCTACGACGACTACCCGCACCAGTTCTCCGGCGGCATGCGGCAGCGCGCGATGATCGCGATCTCGCTCGCGTGCAAGCCCGAGCTGCTGATCGCCGACGAGCCGACCACGGCGCTGGACGTGACGATCCAAGCGCAGATCCTGCAATTGCTGCGCGACTTGATCGAGGAGCGCGGCACCGCGCTCATCCTCATCACGCACGACCTCGGCGTCGTCGCCGGCACGTGCGAGACCGTGCACGTCATGTACTCCGGTCGCATCGTGGAGTCGGGAGGTCGTCGCGAGCTGTTCCGCAATCCGCGGCATCCGTACACGGTCGGGCTTCTCGGTTCCGTGCCCCGTCTCGACGGACCGCGCGGCGAGCCGTTGCATCCGATCACCGGGTCGCCGCTCGACACGATCCCGTGGACGTCGTCGTGCGCGTTCGCGCCGCGCTGTCCCAACCGCATCGAGCAGTGCACGGCCGAGCGCCCCGACTTGGAGGGCATCGACTACGACCACCGGCTTCGTTGCTTCAACCCGGTGGCGAACGAGGAAGCGGCGTCGTGACCTCGCCCTTGCTCGACGTGCGCGGCCTCAAGGTGCACTTCCCGATCACGCAAGGGCTCGTCGTCGAGCGCAAGGTCGGAGCGGTGCGTGCCGTCGACGGCGTCGACCTTTCGGTCGAGCGCGGCGAGACGCTCGGCCTCGTCGGCGAGTCGGGGTGCGGCAAGACCACGGTGGGGCGCGCGATCTTGCGGCTCGTGCACGCGACCGAGGGCACCATCACGTTCGACGGCGCCGACGTCACGCACATGCGCGGCGAGGCGTTGCGCAAGCTGCGACGGCGCATGCAGATGATCTTCCAGGACCCGTTCTCGTCGCTCGACGCGCGGCAAAGCGTGACCGGCATCCTCTCCGAGCCGATGAAGGCGCACGGCATCGCGCACGGCCGCGTGGCCGAGCGCCGCGTTGCGGAGCTCCTCGAGGTCGTCGGGTTGCCCCGCGACGCAGGAAACCGCTATCCGCACGAGTTCTCCGGAGGGCAGCGCCAGCGAATCGGCATCGCGCGTGCGTTGGCGTTGCAACCGGATCTCATCGTGGCCGACGAGCCGGTGTCGGCGCTCGACGTGTCGATCCAGGCGCAGGTGCTCAACCTCATGCAAGACCTGCAACGCGAGTTCGGCCTCACGTACGTGTTCGTGTCGCACGATCTCGCCGTCGTTCGGCACATCTCCGACCGCATCGCGGTGATGTACCTCGGACACATTATGGAGGTCGCGCCCGCCGACCGCTTGTACGAAGCGCCGCTGCATCCGTACACCATCGCGTTGCTGTCGGCGATCCCGATTCCCGATCCCGAGGTGGAGCTGACGCGCAAGCGCGTGCTGCTCGCCGGCGACTTGCCGTCGCCGGCCGATCCGCCGGCCGGGTGCCGCTTCCACACGCGCTGCCCGTACCGGCAGCCGACGCGGTGTCACGACGAGGTGCCGGCGTTGCGCCCTTTGGAGGAGGGTCACTCCGTCGCGTGCCACTGGGCGGAAGAGATTCGCGCAGGCGCGATCAAGCCGGTGGAGGTGTCGCCGGCCGACACGACGGACGCCGAGATGGTCGCGCCCGAACCGTCGTTGCCGCCCATGCCCGCGCACGGCCCCATCTCGTCGCCGGGTGACGCGTTGTGACGGCCGTGGTCGCGCAAGAGTTGCGCAAGTCCTACGGCGACTTCGAAGCCGTGCGCGGCATCGACTTCGTCGTCGGGGAGCGCGAGTGCTTCGGCTTCCTCGGACCGAACGGCGCGGGCAAGACGACGACGATGAAGATGATCTCGTGCGTCTCGCCGCCGAGCGGGGGAGAGCTCACGGTGCTCGGCCTCCCGGTCGCGCAGGGCCGCACGATCCGTCGCTCGCTCGGCGTCGTGCCGCAAGAGAGCAACCTCGACGAGGAGATCACCGTCGTCGAGAACCTCGTCAACTACGCGCGCTACTTCGACATCTCTCCGCGCGTGTCGCGCCCGCGCGCGGAGGAGCTGCTGTCGTTCGTCGCGCTCGACGAGAAGCGCGACTGGCGCATCACGCGACTCTCGGGAGGCATGAAACGACGGTTGCTGATCGCGCGCGCGTTGATGAACGAGCCGCGCATGCTGATCCTGGACGAGCCCACCACAGGCCTCGACCCGCAAGCGCGGCACCTCGTGTGGGAGAAGCTGCGCTCGCTCAAGCGCCAAGGCGTCACGCTCGTGCTCACCACGCACTACATGGAAGAGGCGTCGCAACTGTGCGATCGCCTCGTCATCATGCACGAGGGGCGTTTCCTCGTGCATGGCGCGCCGCGCGACCTCATCGCGAAGGAGTGCGAGCCGTTCGTCGTCGAGGTCTTCGAGCCGCGCGACGACGTCGTGCCGGAGCTGGAGCAATTGGAAACGTACGCCGGTCGCATCGAGCGTCTCGCCGATCGCTGGCTGTTCTACACCGCCGACGGCGACGATCTGCTCGCGCGCATGCGGCGCATCGTGCCCGATCCGGGGTCGGTGTGGTTGCGCGGCGCGACGCTCGAGGACGTGTTCCTCTCGTTGACGGGACGGGGACTGCTCGAATGAACGCGCTCTTGCGCAAGCCCGACGTTCGCGTCGAGTCGGCGTTGCGGCTGTGGCAACGCAACGCTGCGATCTATCGCAAGACCTACAAGATCAACGTGCTGCCGAACTTCTTCGAGCCGTTCTTTTACTTGCTCGCGATGGGGCTCGGGCTCGGCGCGTACCTCGCGAGCGTCGAAGGCGTTGAGTACATCGACTACATCGCGCCCGGCCTCGTCGCCACCGCGGCGATGTTCGGTACCTCGTTCGAGGTGACGTTCAACTGCTTCGTCAAGATGGAGTTCGGAAAGATCTACGACGGCGCCATGGCGACGCCACTCACGATCGAGGACGTCGGCCTCGGCGAGATGCTGTGGGGCACGACCAGGTCGTTGATCTACGGCACGGCGTTCCTGGCCATCGCGTCGGGATTCGGCGTGGTGCACTCGTGGCTGGCGCTGCTGTCGCCTGTGGCGATCTTCGCGGTGGGGATGATGTTCTCGGTGATCGGCCTGACCTACACGGCGATCGTCCCCCTCATCGACTGGTTCTCGTACTACTGGACAATGTTCATGACGCCGATGTTCTTGTTCTCCGGCATCTTCTTCCCCTTGGACCGCCTCCCGGCGTGGGTGCGCGTGCTGTCGTGGTTCAACCCGCTGCACCACGGGGTCGAGCTGATGCGCGCGCTCACGCTGACCGGTGACGCGGCGGTCGCTCTGGGCTCCTTTGCGTGGATCTTTGTCTTCACCGCGGCGACCATATGGCTGCCGCTCAACCTCCTCCGCCGCCGCATGGTCCGCTGAGGGCCTCATTTTCCCTGGTATACTCCGCTCACCGCGCCCGTTTTGCGTGCGGTGGAGGCCAATCGAGTTGGGAAGAGCACTGGTTCTCAACGCGACGTATGAGCCCCTCTGCGTCGTTCCGATTCGGCGCGCCGTCGTTCTGGTCCTCAAGCAAAAAGCCAAGATCGTCCACGAGGACGGCGGGGTCCTCCACTCCGAGCGGGCCGAGGTTCCGATCCCGTCCGTCATCAGGTTGAAGTACGTCGTGCGCGTGCCCT
>JBIOWR010000194.1:0-4220 GCA_044868775.1 Actinomycetota bacterium | reverse complement strand
GAGCGCCGATACCACCTCCGCGACGTAATCGATGTGCGATTGCGTGTAGACGCGACGAGGGATCGCGAGACGCACCAGCTCCATCGCCGCCGGCTCCTCGCCACCGTCCGGCAGCACGCGTCCGAACATCACCGATCCGATCTCCACGGAGCGAATGCCGCCCGCGCGATACAGCTCGATCGCGAGCGATTGCGCAGGGTACTGCGACGGAGGGATGTGCGGCAGCATCGCCTTCGCGTCGATGTACACGGCGTGCCCGCCGGGAGGCGACACCGCCGGCACACCGGCGTTCGTGACCTTCTCCCAAAGGTATTCCACGGACCGCACGCGGTATCGCAGGTAATCCTCGTGGAGGACCTCGCGCAAACCCACCGCGATCGCTTCGAGGTCGTATCCGGCGAGGCCTCCGTACGTCGGGAACCCTTCGGTGAGCACCAGGTTCGCGCGGCACCGCATCGCGAGATCGTCGTCGTTCATCGCGAGGAAGCCGCCGATGTTCGACAGGCCGTCCTTCTTCGCGCTGAACGTTGCGCCGTCGGCGAGCGAGAACATCTCTTGCGCGATGTCGAACGGCGAGCGCTCGCGTTGTCCTTCCTCGCGTTGCTTGACGAACCATGCGTTCTCGGCGAAGCGGCACGCATCGAGGAACAGCGGGATGCCGTAGCGCGTGCACACCTCGCGCACCGCGCGCAGGTTTTCCAGCGACACCGGCTGGCCGCCTCCGGAATTGTTCGTCACCGTCACCATCACGATCGGCACGCGCTCGCGCCCGGCATCGGCGATCGCCTGCTCGAGGCACGCAACGTCCATGTTTCCCTTGAACGGATGGATGACCGACGGCTGCACGCCTTCGGCGATCACGAGGTCCAGCGGCACGCCGCCGTCGTGCTCGACGTTCGCGCGTGTCGTGTCGAAATGCGTGTTGTTAGGCACGACGTCGCCGGTTTCTACCGTCTCGGCGAACAGAATCCGCTCGGCCGCGCGCCCCTGATGCGTCGGGATCACGTGACGGAACCCGGTCAGCTCCTTGACCGCTTCCTCGAAGCGCGCGAACGAGCGTGAGCCGGCGTAGCTCTCGTCGCCCCTCATCATCCCGGCCCACTGCTCCGCCGACATTGCGCCGGTGCCCGAGTCGGTGAGGAGGTCGATGAGCACGTCCTCCGCCGGCAGCGCGAACAGGTTGTAGCCGGCGCGCACGAGCGCGTCCTCGCGCTCCTCAGCGGTCGTGAAGCGTATCGGCTCGACGCTTTTGATCCGGAACGGCTCGATGATCGTCCGGAACTCGTACGGCATGCGGCAAGGATACTGCGCACCGTGAGCAGGTCCGGCCGAGCCGGCGTCCAATACCTCATTGGGGAGGTTGGATGAGACCACGTAGCCTGGCGGTGCTGCTCGTCGCCGTTGTCGCGGCGTTGCAGCCGGTGGGGGCGGCCACGGACGAGTTCGGCGAGGCGCGGCGCATCGACTCGGCGGGCAGGAGCGCGGAGGCCGCCCTGCAATTCGGGGCTCAAGTCGCGATGGCAGCGGCCGGGCCGGTGGTCACCTTCTTCGACTCGCGCGACGGGTACACGGCGCTGCGTTCGGCGTGGCGTTCCGGCGGCGCATGGACGGAGGGCGTGCTCACCAACAGCTGGAGCGCGTTCGTGCTCGCGTCGGACGGCGTCGGCGGCGCGTGGATGTTCGGCCAGACGACCACGCAGGGCCTCGAACGCCGGCGCACCACCGGGGACGGCGCGTGGAGCGGACCGGTCATCGACGCCGACGTCACGCTCGGGCCGCCGCAGGACGCCGCGGGTGCGGCGGGTCGCATCGCGCTCGCGTGGTCTGCGCCGTGCGTGAGCGACTACTACTACTACAACACGCCCTCCGGCATCGCGAAGCTCGCCGTCTTCGACGTGGGCACGCACGACGTGGGCGCGCCCGTCGCGCCGCTGGGCGACATCCCCGTGAAGCTCGTCGCGACCGCGGTGTCGCCGGACAAGCGCATCTGGTTCGCGGCGACGAGCAGCGCGCCGGACGTGATCGCCATTACGGACGGCGACGGCACGACGTGGTCGGCGCCGCAGATCGTGCCCACCAACGGACGAGCGCACGCGCCGGACCTCGCGGTGCTCGGAAACGGCGACGTGATGCTCGTATGGCAGGACGATGCCGGCGTGCGTGCATCGGTTCGCAACGCGATCACGAAGACGTGGTCGCTGCCGCGCACGCTGAGCGCCACCGGCTTGCGTCCGAGGATCGCGCCGCAAGCCGTGCCGTCCACGCTGCCGCTGATGCAACGTCGCACCGCGGCGGTGGTGTGGATCGAGATCGACCGCAGCATCGGCGCTTCCGATTACCGGCCCGCACCGGTGCCGGCGCTCCCCGGGTTCTGGTCGGCGCCGCAGCACGTCGCCGTCGGCGCGTTCGCCACATCGGTCGCCGGACACGGCGCCGAGATCTGGCTCGCGTATGACTCCGGCTACGGCGAGAATCCCGATGTCTTCGCGATGAAGCGGCGTGCCTCACGCGGTTGGTTCGACAACGAGTCAGTGCACGACCAAACGCCGGAGGCGGCGTACAAGTATTTCGTCACGCTGGCGCCCGTCGAGGACGACTTCGAAGCGGTGTGGGGCGACACGCAAGGAACGTCCGTGCGTGGGACACTGCGACGCGCGCGCTTGCCGGAGGGCGAGACGATCCAGACCGACATCAGCGGGTATGCCGCGGCAGCTCTCGCGCCGGACGGCAGCCTGGGAACGCTCACGTGGGACAACGAGCTCCAGCGCGACGTCGCGCGCGTCGACGACGCGGCGACGGGCGAGAGCTCCTCGGTGGAGTTCGGCGAGTATGCGTTCGCTCAGATGGCGCCGCTCGGCGAGCGCGCGTTCGGCGTCGTCGCGATGCGATGGGATACGGGCGCGCTGACGTATCGCATCTACGACGGAGCATGGCAGCCGGAGCAGAGCGGACCGATCGCACGCTCGTGGGGAACGCTGACACCGGCGGGCGGCGGGCGCGCGTGGCTGACGTGGAGCGAGACCGACGAAGAGGCCACCGGCGACGTCCCGGTGACGTATCGCATCATGGGGATGCCGTTGTCGGTCGAAGGGCTCGGCGCTCCGCAAGTGCTCGCGACCGGCGCGAGCTTGTACGAGCCGTACGCCTCGATCGTCGGCGACGGCGCGGGCGGCATCGCGCTCACGTGGACCGACAACCCGAACGTCGACGAGTCGCGCACGCTGTTCGCCACCGCCGGTGAGGAGCCGATCGTGCTCGCCGGCGAAGCGCAGTGGGTGCAGACCGCGGTCACTCCGGCGGGCGATGCGATCGTGACGCGCCGCGACGAGACTGCGATTCACACGCTCGTCCGCAGCGGCGGTGGCGCGTTCCACGAGATCGCCGTGCTCGGCGCATCGACGCCGGAGTGGGGAAGCAACGATTACTACTACCCCCGGTGCGGATCCGTCTCGGTGATCGCGGCGAGCTTCAGCGCCGACGTGCTGATCGACGGCGCCGGGAACGCACATCTCGTGTATCACACGGCGGATGGAGTGTCGCACGCGTCGCTGCCGTCCGGCGCGTCTTCGTGGAGCGCAGGCTCCGCCCTCATCGACGAGCTCACGTTTGCGCTGACGTCGGTGAGCCCGTCGGGAGACGCAGCGGTGATGTGGCGCGCGGGCGCGCCGCCGGACACGGCGGTCATGGCGCGCGTGATGGAAGCAGCGGCGATGACAACCGCGCTCACGTTCGAACCCACGAACCGAACCGCAACCCTCACCACTCCTCGCGGCATTCCCATTGCCGGACGAACGATCTCGTGCACGACGCCCTCCGGAACAGCCGACGCCGTCACCGACGTACACGGCTCTGCGGTTTGTCCGGCCGGAACGCTCGCCGCTGCGTTCGCCGGAGACGGCGAATACCAGGCAAGCTCCGCGTAGATTCGCTTCCGCGATTCGCGGGTAGACACCAAGCGTCCTTCACAGAGGAGGTCTCATGGGTCTTGGTGTGAGCATCTTTCTCGTCGCCGTCGGCGCGATCCTGGCATTTGCGGTCAACGTGGAAACGCGCGGCTTCGACGTGAACACCGTCGGCATCATCTTGATGATCGTCGGCGGCATCGGCCTGTTGCTGTCGATGCTGTTCTGGAGCTCGTGGGGCGGGTACGGGTATCACCGCGACGAGACCGTGATTCGCGACACGGGACACGGCCACGAACCGCACCACGGTCACGTCTA
>JBIOWR010000193.1:0-19798 GCA_044868775.1 Actinomycetota bacterium | reverse complement strand
TTCGGAACGATGAAGAAGAGAACGAAACCGAAGAGCGCGAGCGCTTCGACGAGCGCGAATCCGAGGAACATCACCGGACGCACGAGACCGGATGCCTCGGGCTGGCGCGCCATCGCTTCGATCGCCTTGCCGAAGATGATGCCGACGCCGATACCGGGGCCGATTGCCGCAAGCCCGTACACGAGACCCTTACCGACCGGTGCGAGCGACCCACTGAGCTCGGCCAGCAGACCCAACAACGCCATGCCTGTCTCCCTTCTCGATGCTCTCTCTAATGCTCCGGATGTGCTGCGCCGGCGATGTAGACGGCGGTCAGCATCGTGATGATGAATGCCTGCATTCCTGCGACGAAGATCTCGAAGCCGGTCAGGATCACGCCGAGCCCGAACGGCAGCACCCATGCGATCTTGCCGAGCCAGTTCCCCTGGAGGAACACCGCGGTACCGAGGAACAGCACCGTCAGGATCATGTGCCCCGCCACCATGTTGGCGAAGAGTCGCACCGCCAGCGTGATCGGGCGCACGATCAGCGTGGAGAAGATCTCGATCGGCGTGAGGATCAGATAGATGACCTTGGGAACGCCGGGCGGGAACGCGATTCCCTTGAGGTACGCGCCGAACCCCTGCGCCTTGATGCCCACCGCGTTGAACACGAGGTACGAAAGCAGCGCGAGGACGACCGGAATCCCCATCAAGCTCGTCGCCGGGAACTGGATTCCCGGGATCACCGCCATCAAGTTGTTGAACAGGACCCAGAAGAACATCGTCGCGAGGAACGGCACCCATTTCTCGCCGTCGCCGCCGAGCACCGGCATCGCGATCTGCTGGCGCACGAAGTCCACGGCCATCTCGCCGAAGTTCTGCGCACCGGCCGGCACGAGCTTCGGCCTCGTGAACGCGCGGATGAAGAAGACCATCATCAGCACCGTGACGCCGAACATCACGAGGTGCGGGAACGTCACGGCGATGCCGGCGATCTCGAAGAGCGGCTCGAACGCGAACAGCTCCTCTACGGGAGGGGGCGAGAATGCGAGGGTCACGTCGTCTCCTTCGTGATCGTCTTTGGTGTGAAGCTGAGCGCCAACCACGGCGTCCTGGCGTAGAGCAAGCATTCGTATGCGAGCAGCGCGACCACGCCGGCGCCGAACGTCACGGCGAACGTCGGGTGGTCGATGAACGTGGTTTCCTTGAGCGCTTTCATCGCCATCAGCACGCCGAGCATGCGAAACGCGTAGCTCGGAAGGCCGAGCGTCGGGAACAGGATCGGGTTGCGCTTGGTCCATACGAGCAGCGCGCCCGACACGGCGAAGTTCGCGAGCACGAGACCGAGCGCGATCGCGGCGCCCGCGGCACCGTCGGGCCCGCGCGTTGCGAACGCAGCGAGCGCGGCGACGGGAACGGCGGCAATGCCGGCGAGCACGCCGTTGCGCACCATGCGGCCTTCCCCCGTCACGTCCTCGGCTCCTGTTTTGGGGCGGCCTCCTTGTTGGAGAACGCCAGCCGGTACACCAGGTAGGCACCGCCGCCGTACCCGAGAACCATCCCGATCGCGAACAGGACCGGCCAGGTTCCCAGCAGCCGGTCGAGTCCGTACCCGATCCCGCCCCACACCGCGATTGCCGCGATCAGCTCGGACAGCACGGTCCAGCCTTGCTCCATGCCCGTCCAGGCGCTCGCACGCGCAGGTTTCTTGGGATTTCTGGGTTTCCGGTCGGAGGTCCGCGGCATTGTACTCGCTACCCCCTCGACACTGTCAAAGCGGTCCCGATCATCGTTTTCCCTGCTCAGAGGCCCTTTGGCAACCGCTAGCCTACGAGATTGTGAAAGATTTCTCAAATTGAGCTCGCGGGGCGGCGCCGGGCGGCCGGCACCGCACGGACGCGGCTCAGTGATCGTCGCCGGCCGGGGCGGTGCCCGGCGGCGGCTCCACCAGGTCGGTCGGCTCCCACAGGCGCTGCCGCAGCAGGCGCGGCAACACGATCACCGCCGCGAGGAACGCGATCGCGAGGCCGAAGCCGGTCCACCGCGCCGCCGGTCCCCTGCCGAACGACAGCGCGAGCGCGGCGGCCGCGATCATCGCGCTCCACAGATACATCACGAGCACCGCTTGGCGGTGACTGCGCGCCATCTCGAGCAACCAGTGATGGATGTGGCGCTTATCGGGGTGGAACACCGGGCGCCGCCCGCGCACGCGACGCACGATCGCAAGCGATGCGTCGGCGAGCGGGATCGCCAGCACCACCAGCGGCAGTAGCACCGGCACCACGTAGCCGGCGAAGTCCGCGAATTGCGGCTCGGTGGTGCGGCCGACTCCCGATACCGTCGCGCTCGCGAGCAGCAACCCCAGCAACTGACTCCCCGCGTCTCCCATGAAGATGCGCGCGGGGTTGAAGTTGTGCCGCAGGAAGCCGATGCACCCCCCAGCGACGATCGCGGTGAGCACCGCCGCCGTGCTCGGCTCGCCCGCCGACGCGCGGAACGCGTACACGAAGAAGGCCGCAGCGGCGATCGCCGACACGCCGGCCGCGAGCCCGTCGAGGCCGTCGATGAGGTTCACGGCGTTGATCATCGCGACGGTCCACAAGACGGTGAGCACCGCGGAGAGGTCCGTGGACAGCGAGATGATGCCGATCTTGGGAATCCAGAAATAGAAGACCTGCACACCGGCGAGCACGAGCGCGCCCACCGCGACGAGCTGTCCGGCGAGCTTGCTCGACGCGCGCAGCCCGCGAAGGTCGTCGATGATGCCGATGACGAGGACGATGCTCGCCCCCGCGAGAACGCCTCCTGCTTCCGATGAGGTCTGGAACACGGAGCGGAAGGACGGCATGAGGTACGCGGTTCCCAACCCGGCGAGGAGCGCGAGATAGATCGCCAGCCCTCCCATCGTCGGCGTCGGATCGGCGTGCACCTTGCGGTCGTCGGGGATGTCCACCGCGCCGATGTGCACGGCGAGACGCCGCACGAGGGGCGTGGTGAGCGTCGAGACGACGGCCGCGACGCCGAATATGACGAGGTATCCGGTCAACGAGCCTCCGGCTCGGGGAAGGCCGGGAACCGTGCACACAGCTCGCGCACGCGCGCGATCGCTTCGGTGCGCGCGCTCGCGTCGTCTTCGGGAGCATGCAGCACGCTGCCGATGATCGTCGCGATCTCTTTCATCTCACCCACGTCCATACCCAACGTGGAGACCAGTGGCGTGCCGACACGAATGCCGCTCCCAACGCTCGGCGGACGGGGGTCGTACGGGATCGCGTTCTTGTTGGTGACGATGCCGGCGGCTTCGAGCCGCTTCTCGGCGTCGTCGCCGGTGACGCCTTCCTCTCCGCGCTTCTCTCCCCGCAAATCCACGAGCAAGAGGTGACTGTCGGTGCCGCCCGACACCAAACGGAAGCCTTCCGCGGTGAGCGCCTCGCCGAGCGCTTTCGCGTTGCGCACGATGCGTTGCGCGTACTCCTTGAACGACGGTTGCAACGCCTCCTTGAACGACACCGCCTTCGCCGCGATCACGTGCATGAGCGGGCCGCCCTGCATCATCGGGAACACCGCTTTGTCGATGGCTTTCGCGTGCTCTGCCTTGCACAGGATCATGCCGCCGCGCGGCCCGCGCAGCGCCTTGTGCGTCGTCGCCGTCACGACGTCGGCGTGCGGGAACGGGTTCGGGTACGCGCCGCCGGCGATCAGCCCGATGAAGTGCGCCGCGTCCACGAGGAAGATCGCACCGACCTCGTCGGCGATCTCGCGGAACGGCGCGAAGTCGATGATGCGCGGGTACGCGGTCGCGCCGGCGACGATGATCTTCGGGTTGTGCTGCTTCGCGAGGTCGCGCACCTGATCCATGTCGATCAGCTCGTCGTCCTTGCGCACCTCGTAGCCGACGACGTTGAACCACTTGCCGGTGACGTTCACGGGGGAGCCGTGCGTGAGGTGACCGCCGTGCGCGAGGCTCATGCCGAGGAAGGTGTCGCCCGGCTTCATGAACGCGGCGTACGCGGCGAGGTTCGCTTGCGCGCCGGCGTGCGGTTGCACGTTGGCGTGCTCCGCGTTGAACAACTGCTTGGCGCGCTCGACGGCAAGGTTCTCGGCGACGTCGACGAACTCACAGCCTCCGTAATATCGCTTGCCCGGGTAACCCTCCGCGTACTTCGCCGTGAGCGGAGAGCCGAGCGCGGCGAGCACGGCCGGCGACGTCAGGTTCTCCGACGCGATGAGATTGATCGTGGAGCGAAGCCGTTGCAGCTCGTCCAGGATCGTTTGTGCGATCTCGGGATCGGTCTTCTCGAGCTCTTCCCACGATGGTCCCCAGTACGTCACCGGTACTCCTTCCGTATTCGCTCTTCGAGCGCCGCGATGTTCTCGATGCGCGCGGTGTGGCGCCCGCCCTCGAACGGGGTGGTCAGCCACGTCTGCAAGATCTTAACGGCGACCGCCTCACCCACCACGCGCTGGCCGACGCACAGCACGTTGCCGTCGTTGTGCAACCGGTTCATCTCCGCGGTGTAGATGTCGTTGCACACGCCGGCGCGAATTCCGGGGAGCTTGTTGGCGGTGATCGCTTCGCCGTTGCCGGAGCCGGCCACGATCACGCCCCTGTCGGCTTCCTTGTCGAGCACCGCGCGCGCCACCGCTTCCGATATGACGGTGTAGTCCGCAGGCTCGTCCGCCGTGTCCACGCCGAGATCGAGCACCTCGTGGTCGTTCTTTCGCAGCCACTCCACGTACATCTGCTTGTAGCGGAAGCCCGCGTGGTCGGAGCCGATCGCTATCTTCATGCGCTCGCCTCCTTCGCCGTGCGCGCGATCTCGTTCGCGAGCGACTCGATGCGCGGCTCGAGCAGCCGCGCCACGCTCTCGTAGTCCTCGGCGTCGCCGCCGATCGGGTCGGGCACGTCGTCGCCGAGCGTGGAAACCTTGTCGCGCGCGTTGGGCGACATCGCAAGCACGGCGTCGCGGTGCGCCTCGGTCATGCACACGATGCGGTCGACGCGGCGGATCAGCGCCGGCGTGATCGCCCTCGTGCGATGCTTGCTCAGATCGAGCCCGCGCCGCGCCATCGCGTCCAGCCCGTGTCGCGAGACCGGGTAGCCCTCGATCGCACCGGTGCCGGCCGACGTGACGATCCAGTCGTGGCCCGGCCCGAGCCGCCGGTCGAGCGCCCCCTGGAGCAACGCTTCCGCCATCGGGCTCCGGCACAGATTGCCGTAGCAAACCATGAGGATTTCGGGCACGAGCACGCTCCAGGGCCGCCGGGTCGTGTGTGGCCAAGTTTAGTCGAAGGGCGGGGTCGAATCCCGCAGTTCGGAGGGCCGCACGCACGCACGCGCTCCCGGTCCGGCCGCCTCCTCGCACGCGCGCGCCACGCCGCGGCGCGGGTCCCCACACTCCTCGCGGTTTTTGTTTCAAATCAACAACACGCGCGTGTTGTTATTTTGAAACGTTCCTCTCGAGAGAACCTTCGCCCCGCGCGGAACGCGGGGCCGGCACGGAAACGCGGCGGCGGAGGTGCGGCGAGCGTCAGTCGACGGGCTTGCCAAGGATGCGCTCGATCTCGGCGCGCGGGATTGCGCCCTCGCGGCGGATGGTGGGCCGGCGGCCGGTGAGGTCCACGATCGTCGACGGCACGTCTCCGGACGACGGGCCGCCGTCGAGGTACACCGCCACCATCTCGCCGAAGTGCTCCGCGATCTGGTGCGCGCTCATGGGCGTCGGCCGGCCGCTGGGATTGGCGCTCGTCACGGCCATCGGGCCGACGCGCGCGATGAGCTCACGAGCGTCTTCGTTCGCGGGCACGCGAATCGCGACGCGATCCTTGTTGTCACCGAGGTCCCAGAACAAGCCGTCGGCTTGCGCGAGCACGAGCGTGAGCGCGCCGGGCCAGAACGCGGCCGCCAGCTCGGCCGCCTCCTGAGGCACGTGCGTCGCGAGCGCCCACGCCTGACGCGGCGCGGACACCATGACCGGGAGCGGCAGCGCGCGCGAGCGTCCCTTCACCTGGAACAGCATGCTCGTGGCGAAGGGCTGGAACGCGTCGGCGCCGAGCCCGTACACGGTGTCGGTCGGAAACACGCACAGCCCGCCGCTGCGCAATGCTGCGGCGGCCTTCGCGAGGGCGAGCTCGCGATCGGCGGCGAGTGACACGATCTCAGGCACGGCGCGAAGTTTGTCTCACGACCGCGCGGCTCACAACATGGCCCGCTCCCACCGGTTCCACAGATCGCCGGCGATCGCGGCTCCGGTCTCGTACGCGCCGAAGCGCTGCGCCCACCGGCACACGTTCTCCACGTCGCGAAAGAACAGCTCGCGCGCGTTCGGGTTCGAGCGCGGATCGACCGCTTGCGGCACGTCGATGATCACCGGACCGGCGTCGCCGACGAGCACGTTGAACGGCGAGAGGTCGGCGTGGATCACGTCGTAGGCAAGCATCGTTTCGACGTTGCGCAGCAACGCGTCGAGGATCGCGCGTGCCTCGTCGGGCTCGGGCCGCACCTCGCGCAGCTGCGGCGCCGGTTCCCCGGCGAGCGTGACGAGCGACAGCAGGATTGCGCCGTCGCAACTCGCCACCGGCTCGGGAACGTCGACGCCGGCGCGCCGCAACGCGCGGAGTGTGGCGAACTCGTGGCCGACCCACATCGACTGACCGGCCTCGCGCCCGAACCGCGTGCCGCGTGAGACGGCACGCGCGACGCGATCATCGAGGATCGCCCTCCCGGCGCGGTACGCCACGTCGTTGTGGAACGCGCGCGACCCGCGCGCCTTGTACGCCTTGGCCGCGAACCGCTGCGCGCCCTTCGCGCAGACGAACACGTCCGCTTCCTTGCCGCTCTTCAATTGGTAGAGCACTTCGTCGATGAGCCCTTCGTCGAGGAACGGCTCGATAGCTTCGATCGACATCGTCGTTTTGCCTCCGCTCGTAGGTGGTCGCACACATCGGAGGCGCGCCTCTCCCACGTTGCGGCGGCAAACGAAAAGCCGCCCTCGACGGGCGGCTGTCGACCGAAACCGGTCCGGCCTACGCCGAAGAGGAGAGACGCGCGCGCGTTCCGACAATCTCCGTCAACGCAGGCCATCCCTCCTTCGACCGGGCTCGACGGACCGAGTGTACCTCCCGCTTGCGAGGCGCGGCGCGGATTACTTCCCAGGTGTTAGCGGATACGCTAACATGATCGGCATGACTACGGCTGCCGGCCTCCTCGTCGAAGCGCGCCGCGAGGCGCGCCTCACCCAAGCGCAGCTTGCGCGGCGCGCGGGCATCCCGCGATCCGTGCTCAACGCCTACGAGCACGGCCGGCGCCAGCCCGGCGCGGACGCGCTCGCGGCGATCCTCGCGGCCGCGGGCTACGAGCTCCGGATCGCGAAGCGCATCGACCCGTATCGCAACGCACGCATCCTTGCGCAAGTGCTCGATCTTGCCGAGGCCCTTCCCTGGCAACCCAAGCGGACGCTGACGTATCCACCTCTGAAGCATCGGGTCGGATGAGCGTCCTCGGTGAACGCCTGATCGCCGTTCACGACGGGCTGCGCGACGCCGGACTCCCGCACGCGTTCGGCGGCGCCATCGCGCTGGCGTATTGCACGCAGGAGCCTCGGGGGACGCGCGATCTCGACGTCAACGTGTTCGTCGGCATCGATCGCGGCGACGAGGTCTTGCGCGCGATGCCCCGCGGTGTGACGGTTCGCGCGCAAGATCGCGCGCGATTGCGCCGCGATGGACAGGTGCGGTTGATGTGGGACGAGACGCCGGTGGACGTGTTTCTCGATACGCACGCGTTTCACGAGCGGGCCGCCGCGACGGTCACCGACGTGCCCTTCGAGGACACGACGATTCCCGTCCTCGGCTGCCGGGCGCTGATCGTGTTCAAAGCGATGTTCAACCGCTCGCGGGATTGGTCGGACATCGAAGCTATGGTCTCGGCGGCCGCGATCGACGGCCGAGGCGCGCTCGAGGAGCTCCGTTCGTTGATGGGACCGGGCGATCCGGCGATCGTGCGCCTCGCAGCGATGCTCGACTAGAGCGCGAGAACGAAGACCTCTATGGGCTGCGTGGGCGGCCCCTCGTTTCCAACGGAGTCGTACGCACGCACGGTCACGGTCCACCTTCCGGTTGCCGCGGGCGGTTCCACCGCCCAAGAGCAAGTGCTTTTCGCGGAGATGCAAACAGCGTTTCTTTCGAGCACTTCGCCCGTGCTCGACGTGAACGTAACGACAACTCGATCCACGGCGCTATCGTCGGTCGCCGTTCCGCTCAACGGCGTTGCGAAAACGTTCTCCACGACGACCACGACCGCGCCGTCCGTCGTCGCGATGTCCACGTCCGGGCCACGATCGTCAACGCGCCAGCTATACGCCGCGGGCGTCGGGTCCCAGGCTCCAAACACGTCGATCGCGCGTACCGAGAAGGTGTGCGTCCCGCCACCAAGCCCATCGAATGAGAACGGAGACGAGCACGACCCGTTGTATCGGTGCCCGCCGTCGACCATGCAATGGAAACGCGTCACTTCCCCCGAGTCGTCTTCGCCTCGGAAGCCGAACGTCACGTTGGCGCTGCTGGGATCGCCGGGCACGTTCGTCAACATCGTCTCCGGCGGTTGATCCGGCGGGCCATCGACGGTCCAGGTGAATCGCGCCGGCGTCGGATCCCTGATTCCTGCCGCGTCGGTCGCAACGACTTCCAACGTGTGCTGCCCGGAGCGCAAGGGTCCGTACGCGGTGGGCGAATCGCAACGTCGCCAACCGAGCCCATCGAGCGAGCAGTCGAAATACGCGGCGTCCTCGTGCGGGTTCGTATCGAACGAAAAGGAAACGTGCGACGGGCTGGGATCGACCGGGTGCCCAGTGATCACCGTGTCCGGCGGTGTCGTATCCACGATCCACGAATGTTCCACCTGAGTGACGTTGCCGAATGGATCGGCCACGCGCCCCCGGAACGTGTGCGCTCCGTCTTCCAAACCCGCGTAGGAGACGTTCGCGCTGCAGAGCGTGAAAGACGCGCCGTCGAGGCTGCACGTGTACGTCAGCCACTCGTCCACGGACGCGAAACTATCCCGCGCGGACAACCAGAACGCGGCGTTACCGTTCGGACTTCGAGGAGGCGGCCCGCTCCACAAGGTCACGTCCGGGGGCGTCGAGTCACCGGTGCTGAAGACGTAGACGACGTTGCTTCCGCTCTCGTCGCGGCCTCCGATCAAAGCCTGGCCTCCCGCGAGCTTCGGCGATACGTCCAAGCGGAGGCTGCCGGTCGAGGGCCAGTAGATCCCGCGATATTCCCATGTGTTGCCGTGCCGCTGCGCCTGAAACCAGGGCCCGCCAACAGCCTCGTCGCCGGACAAGTCGATCGAGGCCCCTGGGTGCCCCCACCCGGAAACGCGCGAAAGCTTCGACTGGAACACCCAACCGGCCCCGGTGCGCGAATAGAAATACGCTCCCGCCTTCTCCCCGTCGAGGGAACCAATAGCGAGCGTGTCGTCGCTCACCGCGACGGCGGCGCCGAAACCTTTCGACTCGCGGACCGGCTCGATAATCTTCGTCGTGTGCACCCAACCGGCAAGACTCCGCGAGTACACGTGCGCGGCGCCGAACGAGGCCTCGGCGTATCGAGCTCCGACGACGATCGTCTCGTCCCAAATCGCAACCGTCTCCCCGAAATAGCTCCGCCAGTCGCCGTAAGGTGACGCCAGGCGCGACGCGAGAGTCCACTTTCGACCGCGGCGCTCGAACACGAACGCGGCGCCTTCGCACGTATCCCCGATCACGATGGTGTCGCCCCGTATGGCAAGCGCTCTCGAGCCGAGACCGCCCAAGCAACTCGTGAGCGGACTGCCCGCAACGAGCCTTGCTTCCTGAATCCATTGCGTTCCCGATCGTCGGAACACGTAGACGGATGCCGCATACGCTTCTTCCCGCGCGACGACGAGCGCCGTGTCGCCGCCGATCGCCACGCCGCGACCGAAATCGCGGAGGTTCTGATCCGGCGTCGAGGATCGAAGGACAGCAGTTTCGCGCCAGGCGCCAGCCGACCTCTCGAACACGTAGGCGGACCCCGGAGAGCCCTGGGTTGCGCTCGGCGACCCGATGACCGCCGTGTCGCCCGACGTGGCAATGGACCACCCGAAAAGGCCGCCCGCGCCGCCGTCGGAGGGCCGGAGCACAGCCTCCTCGGTGCGGTCGGCGTTGGCGGGCGCGGCCGCCAGGAACGACAGGACGCAGCAGATCGCAACCGTGCGCAGCCTCAAATGTCCCCCGGATGCATCAAACGACGCCCTGATCGAGCCGACCCTAACTTCGGGGGCGTGCGGCGGAATCCCTTCACCTTGAAGACGGTCAGCCGATCCAGCGGCCTTCCACGATGCGAGGGCGGCCCGCGAGGTCGGCGGTGATAAGCGTGTCGGTGTAGCCGACCATCTCCAAGAGCTTCGCGACCTTCTCGGCTTGGTCGGAGCCGACCTCGAGCACCAGCCACCCGCCGACGGCGAGCCAGCGTGGCACGTCTTCGAGGATGCGCATGACGGCGTCGAGCCCGTCGGCTCCGCCGTTGAGCGCGTCGCGCGGCTCGTACTTGCGCACCTCCGCCGGCAGCGACGCCAGGTCGTCCTCGGCGATGTACGGAGGGTTCGACACGACGATGTCCACCGCGCCGCCGAGCGCGGGATGCAAGGGATCGAACAGGTCGCCCGGTAGCAGCGTTACGCGCAAGCCGGTTCGCGCGAGGTTGCGCAAGCACCACCCGCGCGCCGCGCCGGAGATCTCGGTCGCGAACACGCGTGCGTCGGGCACCTCCGCCGCGACCGACAGCGCGATCGGGCCGCAGCCGGCGCCGACGTCCACCACCGTGGCGCGGCGTCCGCAGGCGCGTGCGCGAGCGATCGCGCGCTCGGCGGTGACCTCGGTCTCGGGACGGGGCACGAGACAGCCGGGGCCCACCTCCAGCTCGAGCCCGCGGAACACCACGGTGCCGAGCACGTACGCGAGCGGCTCGCGCGCGATGCGACGCGCGAGCAACTCCTCGAACGACGAACGCTGACGCGCGTCGAGCTCGCGCTCGGGGTGCGCGACGACGTGCGTACGGCCGGCGCCGATCACGTGCGCGACGATCCACTCGGCGTCGACGTCGGGAGTCTCGACGCCGGCGTCACGCAAGCGTTGTGACGCCCACGAGAGCGCGTCTTTGACGGTCGGCGCCGACCCGGCGCTCGCCCCGTCACTCGTCATCGTCGCCGGCCTTCAAGTGACCGTGCTGCGCCTCGCGCCGCAGCGCGTCGATCATGTCGTCGAGAGCGCCCTGCAGGAATTGCGGGAGGTTGTGCGTGGTCATCTTGATGCGATGGTCGGTCACGCGGTTCTGCGGGAAGTTGTAGGTGCGAATCTTCTCGCTGCGCTCTCCGGTTCCCACCTGCGAGCGGCGCTCGGCTTCGATCTTCGTCCGCTGCTCCTCCTGCGCGCGCTGCAACAACCGCGCGCGGAGGATGCGCATCGCGCGCTCCTTGTTCTGCAATTGGGATCGCTCTTCCTGACACGCGACGACCTCGCCGGTCGGCAGGTGCGTGATGCGCACCGCGGAGTCGGTCGTGTTCACCGACTGACCGCCGGGACCGCTCGACCGGTACACGTCGACCTTCAAGTCCTTCGCGTCGATCTGCACGTCGACGTCCGCCGCCTCCGGCAACACCGCCACGGTCGCGGTGGACGTGTGGATGCGGCCCTGCGACTCGGTGGCCGGCACGCGCTGCACGCGGTGCACGCCCGACTCGTGCTTGAGGCGCGCGTACGCTCCCTTGCCCTTCACGCCGAACACGACCTCCTTGAAGCCGCCGATCTCGTTCGGGCTCCCCGAAAGGATCTCGGTCTTGAAGCGGTGCGTGTCGGCGTAGCGCTGGTACATCTCCAAAAGCTCGCCGGCGAACAGCGCGGCTTCGTCGCCGCCGGCCGCCGCGCGAATCTCCACGATGACGTTCTTGTCGTCGAGCGGATCCTTCGGAATCAGCATCTCTTTCAGCTGGAATTCGAGCTTCGACAAACGCTCTTCGAGATCGACGATCTCACCGCGCAGGAACGTGGCGTCGTCGCCGCTCGCGCCCTTCTCCATCTCGCGCGCGGCCGCGAGGTCGTCGCGCAACGATTTGTACTCGCGATACGCCCCGACGAGCGGAGACAAGTCGGAGTGCTCCTTGCCGAGCTCGCGGAGCTTCGTGGGGTCCGACGCGACGGAAGGGTCGGACAGACGCCGCTCTACGTCGAGGAAGCGTCGTTCGATCTCGTCCAGCTTGTCGAACATGACGCGGAGTCTATCAAGCGCTATGCAGCGCGGATTCGCGTTACGTCAGCTCGGTGGCCGGCGGACCCGGCTGCTCGGACTCGCGCTCGACGATCGGCGACGGCAACGGCGCCACCATCGATCGCTCCTCGGTCGGAAGCACCGCTTCGAACGCGCGGATCGCAACCTCGATCTGATCGTCGGTGGGCGGCTTGGTCGTGATCAGCTGCAACCACAGGCCCGGCTTCATCAACGCACGCACGATGATGTTGTTGCCGTACTTGGCTCCCAATCGCAATCCTTCGTACGAGATGCCGGCGATCAACGGGATCGCGAGCACGCGTTCGACCAAGCGCCACCCGAGCGGCGGGCGGCCCAGCGCGATGTCGAGCACCGTGAACACGACGATCGTGAGCAGCATCACCATGATCAAGAAATTCGTGCCGCACCGAACGTGGATCGTGGAGTACTTGTCGACCGCGCGCGGTTCGAGCACCGGCTCGCCGGCCTCGTACGCCGCGATCGTCTTGTGCTCGGCGCCGTGATACATGAACACGCGGCGTATGTCTTTCAAGAAAGAGATCGCGATGAGATAGCCGAGGAAGATGCCGACGCGCACGCCGCCCTCGACGAGGTTGCGCACGAGCGTCGGAGACGAGGTCTTGCGACCAAACCAGTTGGTGCCGATCGCCGGCAGCAAGATGAACACGATCGTGAAGATGGCGAACGCGAAAGCCATGGAGAAGCCCATTTGCTTCGCGGTGAGGCGCTCCTCTTCTTCGAGCGCCTGGTTCGCCGACGTGGACAGCGCCTTCATGCCGATCGACATCGCTTCGCCCAGCGCCGCGACGCCGCGAAAGCCCGGCTTCTTGAAGATGGAGTACTTCGTCGCGAGCGACTTCACCGGGTTGTGCTCGAGGTAGATCTCTTGGGAAGGCCGGCGCACGGCAAGGGCCCATGTGTCCTTGCCGCGCATCATCACGCCTTCGAGAACCGCTTGGCCGCCGTAGAAGTGCTCGGCGTGGCGCCCCGCCCGCGGTGCGTCCGGCATCGCGAGCCTCAGGCCTTCTTCTGCGGACGGTTGGCGTAGCGGCGGTTGAACCGCTCGACACGACCGCCGGCGTCGACGAGCTTCTGCTTGCCCGTGTAGAACGGGTGGCACTGCGAGCACAGCTCGACGTGCATCGCGTCCTTCGACGTCGAACGCGTCTCGAACGTGTTGCCGCACGAGCACTTCACGATCGTCTTCTGATAGTCCGGGTGGATCCCTGCTTTCACCGCGGTTTCACCTCCCTCTGCGCTGCTAGTCGTTCACCGGCACCTTGTTGATCTCACGCAAGAACTGCTCGTTCGACTTCGTCGCTCCGATCTTGTCGCGGAGCAGCTCCATCGCCGCGCCCGGCGCCAGCGCGTGCAACACGCGCCGGAGCCGCCACACAAGCTGCAGCTCTTCCTTGTCGTACAACAGCTCTTCCTTGCGGGTGCCCGACGCCTCGATGTCGATGGCCGGGAAGATGCGCTTCTCGGACAGCTGACGATCGAGCCTGATCTCGGAGTTACCCGTGCCTTTGAACTCCTCGAAGATCACCTCGTCCATCCGCGAGCCGGTCTCCACGAGCGCCGACGCGATGATGGTAAGGCTTCCGCCCTCCTCGATATTCCTTGCGGCGCCGAAGAATCGCTTCGGCGGGTACAAGGCGGTGGAGTCTACTCCACCGGAGAGGATGCGACCCGAGGCCGGCGCCGACAGGTTGTAGGCGCGGGCGAGACGCGTGATCGAGTCCAGCAGGATGCACACGTCCACCTTGGCCTCGACCAGTCGCTTGGCGCGCTCCAGCACCAATTCGGCCACCTGGGTGTGATCCTCGGCCGGACGGTCGAACGTGGAGTACACGACCTCGGCGGCCTTGACGGTGCGCTGCCAGTCGGTGACCTCCTCAGGCCGCTCGTCCACGAGGAGCACGATGAGGTGCACGCCGTCGGAGTTGGCCATGATGCCGTTCGCGATCTGCTTGAGGATCGTGGTCTTGCCGGCCTTCGGCGGGGACACGATCAGCCCGCGCTGGCCGCGACCGAGCGGAGCGACGAGATCCATGATGCGCTCGGCGACGGCTTGCGGGCCCCACTCCAGCTTGAAGCGCTGGTGCGGGAACAGCGGCGTCAGCGATTCGAACTTCGGACGCTGGCGCGCGGTGTCGGGATCGAGCCCCGCGACGGTGTCGATGCGCAGCAGCGCGAAGTACTTCTCGGAGTCCTTCGGCGTGCGTACCTGACCGGTGACCTCGTCGCCGCGACGCAATGCGAAGCGACGGATCTGGGAGAGCGACACGTACACGTCGTTCGGTCCTGGCAGGTAACCGCTCGTGCGCAGGAAACCGTAGCCCTCGGGCAGCACGTCGAGGATGCCGGTGCGAACCTCGCCCTCGATCGGGCCGTCGCCCACCTCGAGGTCGGCGTCGCGCGGCATGCCTTGCGGTCCGGGACCACCGCCCATGCGCTCGCCGCCGCCGCCGGTTCCGCCGCGACGTCCGCGGCCGCGGCCGCGGCGACCTTGGTTACGGCCACGATCGCCGCCGCCGCCACCGCCGGCGCCGTGCTGACGGTTTTGGCCGGCGTCGCGCTGGCCTTGGTACTGCGGCGCGGGCGCGAACGACGGTTGCGCCGCGCGCGGGGCGGGCGCTTCCGTGACGGACGACTCAGCGGTCGCCGGCGGCGCGGGCGCTTCGGGAGCAGGAGCGGGAGCGGCTTCGCCGTTCGTGGTGGCGGACGCCGGCGCGCCGCCGCCGTTGCCGGTCTTGGCAAGGATGGCGCCGATGAGGTCCGACTTGCGCAGGCGACCGGTGCCCTCGACGCCGAGGCGCTGCGCGATCTCCTGCAATTCCGGAAGGACCTTCGACTCGAGCACTTGTCGCTCGAGTGTCTTGGCTTCTGTCACTCTCACTCACCTCCCTTCGGGGACTCGCCCCGAAGCGACTGTTGATAGGCCGCCCAGTCGCTTGAAAACCGGTCGAGCCCGATATCGGTCAATGGATGCTTCACGAGTTGCTTGAACACCGAGTACGGCATCGTCGCGACGTCCGCGCCCGCCTTGGCGGAGTCGGTGACGTGTTGCGGCCCGCGCAGCGATGCGGCGAGCACGAAGGTCTTGTAGCCCTGCATACGGTACACCTCGACGATCTCGGCGAGTATTCCGATGCCGTCGTTCCCGATGTCGTCCACGCGGCCGAGGAACGGGCTGATGTAGGTCGCGCCCGCTTCCGCGGCCAGAATCGCTTGGTTGGCGGAGAAGCACAGCGTCATGTTGGTGTGGATCCCGCGCCCTGCGAGCTCCGTCACCGCTCCGTACCCGTCGGGGGTCACGGGCACCTTCACCACGATATTCGGCGCAATCTGGGACAACTTGAGCCCTTCCTCCACCATCGTCGTGCGATCCATCGCCGTGACCTCGCCGCACACCGGCCCGTTGACCTCGGCCGCGATCTCCTTGAGGCGCGCCTCGAAGTCGGCGCCTTCCTTGCCGACGAGCGTCGGGTTGGTCGTGACGCCGGCGAGGACGCCCCACGTGTTGATCTCGCGGATCTCGTCGATGTTGGCGGTGTCGAGCCAAAGCTTCATGTGTTTCTCCCCCTCATGTTCATGCGATGCCGCGCCGCGGGTCGGAGCGACCGGCCGCAGCCGTTGCCTTCGATACGACCAGCTCGATCACCGACGCGAGCGTGGCATCGAGGCTGTGGTTTGCAATGATCGGAACTTGGTTCTGCATGGCGAGCGACTTGATGTGCTTTTGGATGCGGCGGATGTTCGAGAAGTGGTGGAGGTATCGCTCGACCGGCCGCGCACGCGACTCGTGGGCGCGCACGTAGAAGTGTGACCGATGCAAGTCCTCGTCGTCCACCGTGACGACGAGCTGCACGACGACGGCGCGACCGTCGACGTTCGGATGCACGAAACCCGGCGCAAGGTGCGCTCCTTCGATGATGACGTCGGTCTGCTCCAACACCGCGCGTTCGATCAATGCGTCGACGCCGGCGGCGACTGCGGAGACTTGCTCGCGGAACCCCACGATGACGGGGTCTTCGCCGGGCTGGAGTGTAGCGCGAACGACCTCGTCCGCATTGAAGCTCGACGTGTACAGCGTCGGCATGATCGCCGGCGTGAACACGCTCTTCATCACTTCGCGGATCGCGTCGGTGGAGATGATGCGCACGATGCCGAGCCGCGCCGCGAGCTGCGTCGCGAGCGTGGACTTGCCGACGCCGGTTCCGCCGCCGATGAGGATGACGAGCGGGATGTCGAGATCCCCGACCGTCTGCCACGACAGGTAGGACTGTGCGTAGCGCTCGCCCGCTTCGCGGGCGAGCGTCTCCGCCGTGATCACGCGAAGCTCCTTGGTCGTGACCGACGCGCGCCCGAGCCGCCGCAGCTCGTCCTCCACGGCTTGCGCGACCTGATACGCGCGCGCGGGCGACAGTCCCGCCGCCATCACCGCGTTCGCGGTGAGCCCTTTGGAGAACGGAAGCCCGTGCTCCCGGTCGGAGATCAGGATGGTGCCCGGCGCTTGCGGGTCGCTCATGGCTTCGCCACCGCGTGCGTTTCGAATCTCGCGCGCGCATCGCCCGCGAGCGAGACAAGCTGCGCGTCGAGGTCGCCGTCGATCGCCACCGGGACGTTGTCGGCGAACACCACGTGGACGCCCTCGCGCGCCGCGCGCGCCGCGGCCGTGTCGATCGCGGCGGCTTTCAGCTCGGTCACGAGCACCTCGTACGAGCCGTCGGCCGCGTCGAGGTCGCGCAGCAACGCCTCGCGGTCCGAGAGGTTGTGGGTTATGCCTGCCACGCGGGCTCCATGGTTGGTTTCGAGGTGGTGCACCAGATTCTCTTTCACGGCTTCGGGTGCAGTCGTCGCATAGAAGATCGTCTTGCCGCGAACCGGCTCTACCGGCTGTGGGCGGAAAACGGTTCGCACATACGCAACGTCTCCCGCCAATTCATTCAGGGAAGTAAGGGTGGCGGAAAGATCGCGAGGCGAAACGGTTGGTTCCTCGGCCATTGTAACCACGACGAGGTCGGCAAGCAATATCCGATACAGCGTGAAGCCCAGGCCGGGATCGTCGCCGGCCCGGAGCACGAGCACGGTTGCGTCGGCGCGCACGCTGGGGATGGCCGTGCCCGACCCCTCCAGCACGATCACGTCTGGATGCAGGCCGTTGGCGATGCGCACGGCCTCCTCGACGTTGTCGGTGAACGGCGCCCCGGTGAGCCCCGCGCCGGCGCGCCGCGCGCCCACGGTGGCCACGCCGGCCAGCAACGCGTCCTCGTAGTAGTCGCTCGCGGCGTGACCGCCGAGGGCGCTCACCTCCAGGAGCGTGCGCAGGTCCGGCCGCACCTGGTCGCCGCGCACCAGCACCGGCTGCGGCGGGCCGCCGCGTCCCATCGCGACCACGACCGGCGTGATGCCGCGCGCCGCGAGCGTGCGCGCGAAGTACGCGCCGACGGACGTCTTACCGGCGCGCTTCGCCGACCCGATGATGCGCACCGACGGGAAGTCGCACGCCGACGTGCGTACCGGCGGCTCGATCGTGAAGTCGGCGCCGCGATAGCCGACGCCGTGCGCGAGCGCGATCGCGGCGAGGCGCATGCGGCGCTGCTCGTCCACCACCGGCGCGTCGGAGACGTCGAGCACGACGCTCGGTGCGAACGCGCGAATGCCTTCTTCGAGGGCGCGCCGCTGCTCCGGCCACGCGGCGGGACGCGCAGCGTGCACGATCGGAACACCGTCGAGGTCGAGCTTGCCGGCGAGCTTCTCGTAGCCGCCGGCGAAGACCACTCCCGCGATCTCGTATCCCAGCTCGTGCGCGCGCACGAGCGCCGCGCGCAGCACGGGAGGGTGATGCTCACCATCGAGCAGCACGATGCAGCGGGTCATGAGCGATCCCCGTCGTTCGTCTCTTGGATTAGACGGTCGGTTCCGGCTCTTGCACGAGTGATCCGAGCTCGCGGTAGTACTGGTTGCCGCTCGCAAGATCGAAGTGCGCGATCAGCGTGCTGGGGCCGAACGGATACTTGCGAAAGATCTTCACGTCCGTGCCTTCGAGCTCGACGACGTTGTAGCAGGGCTTCGTGTGGCCGCGCACGCGCAAGCTCGCACACGTCCCCGCGTTCGCGATGTAGATGTTCTCCAGGCGCCACACCCACGGCACGTGCTTGTGCCCGGTGAGCGCGACGTTCACGCCGCTGCGAATCAGCAGCTCGATGAGGTCGCCCGCATCGGAGACCGTGCTGCGCTCGCGCCCGGTGCCGGGGATCGGCAGCAAGTGATGGTGCTGCACGTAGATCTTCAGCTCCGCCGGGACCGCGAACTGGTCGATAAGCCAGCCGTAGCGCTCGCGACCGACCTGACCGTCGTTGAGGTCGGGCTCGCTGGAGTCCACCCCGACGATGCGAATGTCGCCGACGTCGTGCGCCCAGTGACGCGGACCGATCAGCTCTTCGAAGTGCACGTAGCCGACGTTGCGCGAGTCGTGGTTGCCGGGCACCGCGACGAGCCGCGCTTCGATCTGCTGCAAGTACGCGGCCGCGGTCTTGTACTCCTGCCGGAAGCCTTCGTTGGTGAAGTCGCCGGTGCACACGACGAGATCGGGCTTCAGCTCGTTGAGCTCCACGATGACGCGGTTCATCAGGTTGGGAACGAAGTGAACCGAGCCCACGTGCATGTCGGAGATGTGCGCAATCCGAATCACAGTTCCTCCATGATGACGCGGACGCTGCCTTCTTTGGAGACCATCGAGAACGCAGTCATCTCCCCCTCGCGCCGGAACGCAAGGGACAACACCGAGTCCCCTACCCGCAAATTCCGCAGCTCTACCGTGTTGATCCAGGGCGGAAGGACCGGGTTGTTGACGGTGATGACGTTCTCGTGCGCGCGCGCCGAGAGCCCGAGCATCGCCTGCAGCAGCAAGAACGGCGAGCCGGCCGCCCACGCTTGCGGCGAGCACGCCACCGGGTAGGACACGGGGCTGTTCGGGGTGCGGCGCGTGAAGCCGCAGAACAGCTCGGGCAGCCGCATGTAGTCGGTGTAGATCGCCGCGTCGAAGATCGCCGTCGCGATGCGGTTGGTCTGGCGGTGGAACCCGTAGCGCTTCAAGCCGGCGGCGATGAACGCGTTGTCGTGCGGCCAGACGCTGCCGTTGTGATAGCTCATCGGGTTGTACGCGACCGCGGTCTTGCTCATCGTGCGCACGCCCCAGCCCGAGAACATGTCCGGCTGCAACAGCCGCTGCGCGACGAGCTCGGCGCGATCGGAGTCGAGGAACTCGCAATACAGCCCGTGTGCCGGATTGGACGTCACCGAGCGCACCTGCTTCTTGTCGCCGTCGAGCGCGAGCGCGTAGTACCGGTCCTCCTCCATCCAGAACGCGTCGTTGAAGCGTTGCTTCAGCGTCGCCGCCTCGGAACGGAGCTTCTCGGCGCGCGCGCCGTCGCCGAGCGCGGCGAACACGTCGGCGATGCGCTGCTTCGCGCAGTACACGTACGCCTGCACCTCGCTCAGCGCGA
>JBIOWR010000192.1:0-4765 GCA_044868775.1 Actinomycetota bacterium | reverse complement strand
GACGCTGTGCACGCGCATGGTGCAAGGCCTCGGCCCCCACATCGCGACGAACGTCGCCGACGTTCCCGCGTACGCCACCGCGGAACAGACGAAGCGGCTTGGCATCGTGGCGTACATCGGCGTTCCGATCCTGCTGGACGACGGCACGCTGTTCGGCACGCTGGCCGGTTTCGATCGCTCGGCGCAGCCGTCCGACCTCAGCTTGGAACTTCCGATCGTGCGGGTGTTCGCGCGCATGCTCGGTGCGATCCTCTCGCGGGAGCTTCGCGAGGAGGAGGGTCGCCGCACCGCAGAGCGCGGCGAGGCGGGCGACGTGGACGTCCTCACCGGAGTCGGCAACCGCGACTTGTGGGACCGCGTGTTGCCGGTCGAGGAGGAGCGCTGCGCGCGCTACGGACACTCCGCGTGCGTGATCAGCGTGGACCTCGACGACCTCGGCGCGATCAACGCGTCGGAAGGGTTCGAGCGCGGCGACGAACTGCTCACGAAAGCTGCAACCGCGATGCGCACGTCGTGCCGAGCCAACGACGTGGTCGCACGCGTCGGCGACGACGACTTCGCGATCCTCGCCGTGGAGTGTGACGCGCTGAGCGGCGCGCGCTTGGTGCGCCGCCTGGAGCGTGCGTTCGTCGAGCGCGGCGTCAAGGCGACGCTCGGTCTCGCGGCGCGCGATCCCTCCAAGGGTCTGGAACCCGCCTGGCACACGGCGATGCGAGCGATGTTCGAGCGCAAGCGCGCACGCGAAGCACGCCGCGGCGCCTAAGCGCCGCACGCGGAACGTAACCACCGCCGAGGCGCGCGGCGCCCGACCCCTTTTTGGCTGCCCCGCTTCCCGCCTCGCTAGAATCGCGCCGCGGTTCGCCCGAGGAGGGTCACATGGCGGTCATCAAGAGCATCGATCTGGTCGGCGTCTCCACCGAGTCTTGGCGCGATGCGGCGCAAGCTGCGCTTGCCGAAGCGTCGAAGACGTTGCGCGGCATCGAAGGCATGGAGGTCCTCGAAACGTCTGCGGTCGTCGAGGGCGAGCAGATCAAGGAGTACCACACGCACGTCCGCATCAGCTTCCGTCTCGAGCGCTGAGCAGCGGGTCCGAGCAGGCGATTCCTGAGGTATACTCGCCCGGGAAAGCCGAGGTTCTCCGTATTTCTTTGACGTCGTCCTTTTCCGGCCCTGCCGCCTGGGCCGCCGCGCCCGGGCCCGGCCGTCACACCCACGGAACCGCCACTCAGGGAGGCGCCCGATGACTGCCACCGTTCTGGTCGGCGCGCAGTGGGGCGACGAAGGCAAGGGCAAGGTCACCGACATCCTGTCCGCCGGCACCGACCTCGTCGTGCGCTATCAAGGCGGCAACAACGCCGGCCACACGGTCGTGCACGACGGCGTGACGCTCAAGCTCCACCTCATCCCGTCGAGCATCCTCAACCCGCACGTGACGCCGGTGATCGCCGACGGCGTGGTCGTGGACCCCGCCGTGCTCCTCGAAGAGATCGACGCGCTATCCAAACAAGGCATCTCCACCGATCGCCTCGTCGTGAGCGGCAACGCGCACTTGATCATGCCCTACCACCGCGAGATCGATAAGGTCACCGAACGCCACCTCGGCCGGTCGAAGCTCGGCACCACCAAGCGCGGCATCGGCCCGGCGTACGGGGACAAGGCCGCGCGCATCGGCCTCCGCGTGCAGGACTTGCTCGACCTGAAGATCTTCCGGCAGAAGCTCGACGTCGCGCTCAAGGAGAAGAACGCCGTCCTCACCAAGGTCTACAACCGGCTGCCGCTCAAGGCCGACGCGATCATGGCGGAGTACGAAGCGTTCGCGGAGCAGCTCGCGCCGCGCATCGCCGACACCTCGTTGCTCGTGTGGAGCGCGCTGCGCGAAGGAAAGCACGTGCTGTTCGAGGGCGCGCAGGGAACGCTCCTCGACGTCGATCACGGAACGTATCCGTTCGTGACGTCGTCGTCGCCGATTGCGGGCGGTGCGTGCACCGGCGCCGGCATCGGACCGCGCGAGATCACGCGCGTCATCGGCGTGGCGAAGGCGTACACGACGCGCGTGGGCGCCGGGCCGTTCCCGACCGAGGACTTCGGCCCGGCCGGCGAGCAGATGATCGAGGTCGGACACGAGTACGGCACCACGACCGGACGCAAGCGCCGCACCGGATGGTTCGACGCCGTGCTGTTGCGCTACGCGGCGCGGCTGAACTCGCTGAGCGACGTGTTCCTCACGAAGCTCGACGTGCTGAGCGGACTCGATCCCTTGAAGATTTGCGTCGCGTATCGCCACGAGGGAAAGACGTACGAAGAGTTTCCTCCACACCAATCGATCTTCCACAACTGCGAGCCGGTGTACGAGGAGATCGCGGGATGGCAAGGCGACATCTCGTCCGCGCGCTCGTTCGGCGACCTGCCGCCGGGAGCGCAGGCGTACGTGCGCCGCATCGAGGAATTGACCGGCGTGCCGTGCACGTGGGTGTCGGTCGGGCCTGCGCGCGATCAAACCGTCGTGCGCGAGCCGGTTGGAGTGACGTCGTGAGAGTGCTCGTGCTGGGAGGAGGCGGGCGCGAGCACGCGCTCGCGTGGAAGCTCGCGCAAAACCCGACCGTGGACAAGATGTTCGCCGCGCCCGGCAACGCCGGCATCGCGGCGCTCGCGGAGTGCTTGCCGCTCGACGGTTCGGAGCCGCGTGCCGTCGCCGAGTTCGCGGAGACGAACGGCATCGACCTCACCGTCGTCGGTCCCGAAGCGCCGCTCGTCGCCGGCGTCGCGGACGAGTTGAACGCGCGCGGGCTCCCGGTGTTCGGGCCGACGCGTGCGGGTGCGCGCATCGAAGCCAGCAAGTCGTGGGCGAAAGAGCTAATGCAACGTGCGGGCGTTCCCACCGCGTTCTCCGGCACGTTCACGTCCGTTGCGGATGCGATGTCGTTCGTACACGCGCACGAGCCGCCGTACGTCGTGAAGGCCGACGGGCTCGCCGCCGGCAAGGGTGTGCTCGTCTGCGCGGACGCGCGCGAAGCATCGATTGCGTTGCGCGCGTGCCTGGAAGAGCGCACGTTTGGCGACGCAGGGTCGACCGTCCTCGTCGAGGAGTTCCTCGAAGGACGCGAGCTGTCGGTGTTCGCGATCACCGACGGGCGCCACGTGCTCACGCTTGCCGAGGCGCGCGACTTCAAGCGCGCGTTCGACGGCGATGCGGGTCCGAACACCGGAGGCATGGGCGCGTACAGCCCGGTGCCCGACGGCGCGCTGCTCGTGCCCGATCTCGCGAAGACGGTGTTCGAGCCGACCGTGCGCGCGCTGCACGACGAAGGCATCCGCTACGTCGGCGTGCTGTACGCAGGACTGATGCTCACGAGCGACGGACCGAAAGTATTGGAGTTCAACGCGCGTTTCGGCGATCCCGAGACGCAAGTCGTGATGCCGCGCTTGTCGAGCGATCTCGGCGAGCTGTTGCTCGCGTGCGCGGAGGGGAACCTCTCCGCGTACAAGCCTGCGTGGAAGCCCGACGCATGCGTCACCGTCGTGCTTGCGTCCGAGAAGTATCCCGAGCCGTCGCCGGTCGGGTTCGGCATCGAAGGGCTCGATCGTGCGGCGTCGGTGCGCGACGCCGTCGTGTTCCACGCCGGCACCAAGCTCGACGGTGGTCGGGTCGTGACCGCAGGCGGCCGCGTGCTTGCGTGCTCGGCGCTCGGCGCGTCGCTTCGCGACGCGCGCGAGCGCGCATACGAAGTCGCAGACATGATCTCGTTCGAAGGAAAGAGGTTGCGTTCGGATATCGCACTGGCCGCGTCGAGGGAGGCCTGATGGGGGCGCTGGTAGGCATCGTGTTCGGAAGCCCGTCGGATCAGAACGTCATGGCGCCGGCGGGCGTGGTGCTCGAGAAGTTCGGCATCGAGTACGAGATGGAGGCAATGAGCGCGCACCGCAATCCCGAGCGCGTGCGCGAGTTCGCGATGGGTGCCGAGGATCGCGGCATGCGCGTGATCATCGCCGGCGCCGGCCGCGCAGCGCACTTGCCGGGCGTCGTCGCGTCGATGACGACGCTGCCGGTGATCGGCGTGCCGATCGAGGGCCCGCTCATGGGAGGCATGGACGCGCTGCTCGCGATCGTGCAGATGCCGAGCGGCGTACCGGTGGCGACCGTGGCGGTGAACGGCGCGTCGAACGCCGCGCTGCTCGCGGTGCAGATGCTCGCGACCGGCGACGACACGTTGCGCAAGCAGCTTCGCGAGTTCAAGGACGGGTTGGCGAGAGGGCTCAAGCTTTGATCCCTCGCTACACGCGGCCGGAGATGGGCGCCGTCTGGGACGAGCGCTCGAAGCTGCGGCACTGGCTGGAGATCGAGATCCTCGCCGTGGAAGCGTGGGCGAAGCTCGGCGTGGTTCCGTCCGAGGACGCCAAAGCCGTGCGCGAGCGCGCGCGAGAGGTCGACCCGGCACACGTCGCCGAGCTGGAGAGGACCTTGGAGCACGACGTGATCGCGTTCCTCACCGCGATGGGCGAGCCGATCGGCGAGCCGTCGCGGTGGGTGCACTACGGGATGACGTCGTCCGACTTGCTCGACACCGCGCTCGCGTTGCAATTGCGCGACGCGTGCGATTTGTTGCTCGACAACACCGATCGTTTGCTGGTCGCATTGAAGCGGCGCGCGGTGGAGTTCAAGGACACGGTGTGCGTGGGGCGCACACACGGCGTGCACGCGGAGCCAACGACGTTCGGGCTGAAGCTGGCGGTGTGGGCCTTCGAGGTCGCTCGCGGGCGCGCGCGC
>JBIOWR010000191.1:0-11000 GCA_044868775.1 Actinomycetota bacterium | reverse complement strand
CGCGTTCGTCCCGAACGGCGACTTCCAGCTCGCGTCGATCGCGACCGTCGAGCGCATCTTCCGCACTCTCCACGTCCGCTGACCACGCGCCCGGCCGCCCCGCAAGCCTCGCTCCGGTCGAAACGCTCGCCGAGATGCCTGTCTACTGGTGAAAGATGTTTCGGAATAAAAACACGCGCGTGTTGTTGATTTGAAACATCTGCTGCGAGCGGGTGCGGACGGCGCGGCGGGCGACGGCCACGCACGCGCCCGCTGGGGCCGGCGCCCGCTACCATGTGGCCCCATGTTCGACACCCTCACCGATCGACTCGAAGAGACCTTTCGTCACCTGCGTGGTCGCGGCAAGCTGACCGAGGCGCAAGTCGAGGAAGCCCTCAAAGAGGTTCGCACCGCGCTGCTCGAGGCGGATGTGCATCTGTCGGTGGTGCGCGAGTTCATTTCGCGCGTCCGCGAGCGGGCCGTCGGACAGGAAGTGCTTCGCTCGCTCACCCCGGCGCAACAGGTGGTGAAGATCGTCAACGAGGAGCTCGTCGGCATCCTCGGCGGTCAGGCAAAACCGCTCACGTTCTCGAACAAGCCGCCGACGGTGATCATGCTCGCGGGGCTGCAGGGCTCCGGTAAGACCACGGCCGCCGGCAAGCTCGCGGCGCACTTGCGGCGGAAAGGAAAGCGTCCGTTGCTCGTGGCGTGCGACCTTCGCCGTCCCGCCGCTGTGCAACAGCTCGCGCTCCTCGGAGAGCAAGTCGGCGTGCCGGTGGTGCGACCCGAGGATCCCGCCGATACCGACCCGGTCGCGGTTGCCGCGCGCGGGGTGCAGGAGGCGTTCCGCACCAACCGCGACGTCGTGATCGTCGACACCGCCGGCCGGTTGCACGTCGACGAGGAGATGATGGCGGAGGCGGCCGCGATCCGCGATCGCGTGAAGCCGCACGAAACGTTGTTCGTCGCGGATGCGATGACCGGTCAGGACGCGGCGAACGTCGCTGCCGCGTTCAAGGAGCGCGTGGACTTCACCGGCACGATCCTCACCAAGCTCGACGGCGACGCGCGCGGCGGCGCGGCATTGTCGATCGCGCACGTGTCGGGCCGGCCGCTCAAGTTCATCTCCGACGGTGAAAAGCTGGACGCGTTCGAGCCGTTCCACCCCGACCGGCTCGCGAGCCGCATCCTCGGGATGGGCGACGTGCTCACGCTCATCGAAAAGGCGGAAGAGGTCTACGAGGAAGAAGAGGCGCGCAAGCTCGAGAAGAAGCTGCGCACCGCGCAGTTCACGTTCGACGACTTCCTCGACCAGATGAGGCAGCTTCGCAAGATGGGATCGCTCAAGAGCCTGATCGGGATGATGCCCGGCATCGGCGCGCAGCTTCGCAACGTGGAGATCGACGAGAACCAGATCCGCCGCACCGAGGCGATGATCCAGTCGATGACGAAAACCGAGCGCGCCGAGCCCGCGCTGATCCGTGGCTCCCGCCGCGATCGCATCGCGCGGGGAAGCGGCACGACGACGTCGGAGGTCAACTCGCTCCTCAAGCAATTCGAACAGGCGAAGAAGATGATGCGGGCGATGACGGGCGGAGGCGGCGTGCCGAACCTCCCGCACGGCGCCGTGAAGCCGGCGCAGCAGTCCTCCTCGTCGAGGAAGGCCAAGGACAAGCGCCCGGCCCGCCCCAAGCCCCACCGGCCGAACAAGAAGAAAAAGCGCAAGCGCTGATCGGGGACTGGCCCGGCTGATAGCGTAGACGCTATCATGGGAACGTGAAGCCCTCTCGCGCCCTCGCCCAAGCTCGCCGTCGCGGCGGTCTGACTCAGCGCGCGCTCGCCGCGAAAGCCAACGTTCCGCAGTCCACCATCGGGCGGATCGAGTCCGGTGACATCGATCCCCGCGCGAGCACCTTGACCCGGTTGTTGCGCGCGTGCGGATACGACCTGGAGATTGCGCCGTTGCTGGGCGGGGGAGTGGATCGCTCCCAAATCAGGGAGCGACTCCGCCGCTCGCCGCGTCAACGCGTCGCGGATGCCGCCGCGTCGTACGAGGGTCTACGGCGCATGCGCACGGCGGCGCGAAAACGAGCGCGATAGCCGATGGCCTTCGATCCGCTGAAGATCTTCGGGACGCTCCATCGGCACGGCGTTGAGTTCGTTCTGATCGGCGGTTTGGCCGGGGCGACGCACGGATCGCCCACCGTGACCGGCGACCTCGACATCTGTTATGCGCGGTCCCGAGCCAACCTCGAAGCGCTGGCTCGAGCTTTGACGGAGCTCAACGCGCGACCACGAGGTGCGCCGCCGAACGTGCCGTTCGTGCTCGACGCACGGACGCTCGCGAACGGCGATCACTTCACGTTCGTCACCGACGCCGGGGACTTCGATTGCCTCGGAACGCCGGCCGGCACCAACGGGTTCGAGGAGCTGCGCGCCGGCGCGGTCTCGATGGACTTCGACGACGTCATCGTCGCCGTTGCCTCGCTCGACGACCTGATCCGCATGAAGCGGGCGTCCGGCCGGCAGAAAGACCTGGTCGAGATCGAGATCCTGGGCGCGCTGAGAGAAGAGATCGAGGCCGTCGACGACGGCGATTGACCCAAACCCCGGGTAGCGGACCCCGCCGGGGTCTTGTACCCTTCCATGCCCTATGGCACTTCGCATCCGACTCATGCGCATGGGCAAGAAGAAGCAGCCCTCGTACCGCGTCGTCGTCGCCGACCAGCGCAGCCCGCGCGACGGCGCGTTCGTCGACGCCGTCGGCTTCTACAACCCGCTGACCGACCCCTCGACGATCAAGATCGACGAGGAGAAGGCGCTTGCCTGGCTCTCGAAGGGCGCGCAGCCGTCCGACCAGGTCAAGGTCCTGCTGACACGGGTGGGCATATGGGAGAAGCACCAGCAGACGAAGAAGAGCGCGACCGCCAAGTCGTAGCTCGCACGCTCGAGTTCCTCGCGCGTTCGCTCGTCGGTAACCCAGACCAGGTCAGCGTTGACGTCATTCCCGGGGAGCGAACCACGTTCCGCCTGCACGTCGATCCCGCCGACCTCGGACGCGTGATCGGACGCGGCGGGCGCATGGCGCGAGCGATCCGGCAAGTCACGCGCGCCGCCGCGACCAAGACCGGCATCCACGCGTTCATCGAGATCGCGGGTTAACAACAAGACGTGCCAGAGCGCATCGTCATCGGCCGCATCGTCAAGCCCCACGGCATTCGCGGCGAGGTGATCGTGGAGTCTCAGACCGAAGCGCCGGATGAACGCTTCACGCCAGGGGCGCGCGTGTTCGTCGGAGAGCCGGACAACCCAAGAGCCAAAGAAGCGCGCATCGGAACAGCAAGGCCCCATCAAGGACGCTACATCGTCAAGTTCGAGCACGTGCACGATCGCACCACGGCGGAGACGTTGCGCAACACCTTGCTGTCGATCCCCGCCGAGGAAGCTCGCCCGTTGGAGCCCGGCAGGTACTATCCGCACGACTTGGAGGGCTTCGACGTGGTGGACGAGAGCGGGCAAGCGCTCGGGGTTATGGGTGCTGTTCTGGAAAACCCTGCGAACGATCTATGGGTTGTACGCACGCCAGAAGGCCGAGACGTCTTGGTGCCGGCCGTCGGCGAGTTCATACGGAACGTCGACGTCGAGCAACGACGTATCGTGATCCGTCCGATCCCGGGATTGTTCACGGAAGCGGGAGAGTAGATGCGCATCGACGTCATCTCCATCTTCCCGGAATACCTCACGGGCCCGCTCGGGCTCTCGCTCATCGGCAAGGCGCGCGAGAAATCGCTCCTCGACATTCGCGTGCACGACTTGCGCAACTTCGCCGACGACAAGCACGCCAGCGTCGACGACGAGCCGTACGGCGGCGGCGCCGGCATGGTGATGCGACCCGAACCGTGGTTCTCCGCCGTCGAGTCCATCGAGAACTGGCACGGCGCGCACCGCATCTTGCTCACGCCCGCAGGCAGACGGCTCGACCAAAAGCTGGTGCGCGCGCTTGCCGGCGAGCCGCATCTCATCCTGCTGTGCGGCCGCTACGAAGGCATCGACGAACGCGTGAGCGAGGGGTTGCTCTGCGACGACATCTCGATCGGCGATTACGTGCTCGCCGGGGGAGAGGCGGCCGCGCTCGTGCTCGTCGAAGCGACCACGCGCTTGGTTCCCGGCGTCGTGAAGGAGGCCGAGTCCATCGAGCGCGAATCGTTCACGGAAGCCTTGCTCGACTATCCGGTGTACACGCGCCCGGTGGAGTTCCGCGGCATGCGAGTCCCCGACGTGCTGCTGTCCGGGCACCACGCCGAGATCGAGCGCTGGCGGCACGAGCAGCAACTGAAGCGCACCGCGGAGCGGCGACCCGACCTGATGCCTCCCGATTTGCCCATGTAGGGCCGCACCACGGGATATTGCGCTGCGGAAGGTGCCTGGTAGCATGGTTGGCCGCACCAATCCCCGGACAGGAGTGAACCCGTGAACAAGGTCGATGTCGTTGAGCGCGCGCGTTTGCGCACCGATCTTCCGGCCTTCCGGCCCGGGGACACGGTCAAGATCCACGTGAAGGTCGCGGAAGGCGGACGCGAGCGCATCCAGCTGTTCCAGGGCGTCGTGATCGGCAAGCGCGGCGGCGGCCTGCGCGAGAGCTTCACCGTTCGGAAGATCTCCTTCAACGGCGTCGGCGTCGAGCGCACGTTCCCGCTCCACTCGCCGACCGTCGCGAAGATCGAGATCGTGCAGCACGGCCGCGTGCGTCGCGCGAAGCTCTACTACCTGCGCGAGCTCACCGGCCGCAAAGCCAAGATTCGCGAGCGCCGCGTCGAAGGCGTCGAGGCGACGCCTACCGCAGACGAGACGCCGGTGGTGCTCGGCGCCCCCGAGCCGGCGGACGAACCCTCCGACATCGAGGTTCCCGAGACCGCTGAGGAAGCCGAAGCGGCAGACGTCGTCGCCGCCGAAGCCGCACCGTCGGAAGCCTAGAGGTTCCGGGCGGCATGGCCGACCCTCGCGACCCGAGCGCAGTGTCGTTCTCCGACGCGTCCGCGCACGAATCCGCGCTGGAAGATTCGGTGACCACTTCGCCCAAGAAACCGGACGCGAAGAAGCATGGCGCCGGCGGGTTCTTCCGCGAGCTCCCCGTGCTCATCCTGATCGCGTTCGGCCTCGCGCTGATCATCAAGACCTTTCTCGTGCAAGCGTTCTTCATTCCGAGCGAGTCGATGCTGCCGACGTTGCGCGTGGGCGACCGCGTGCTCGTCAACAAGATGGTGTATCGGTTCCGCGAGCCGCGACGCGGTGAGATCGTGGTGTTCGTCGCCGAGCCCGACACGGTGAAGCGCAACGTGTTCCAGCGCTTCCTGAAGTCGATGACGGAAGGGCTCGGCGCGGCACAGCCTCCCGAACGCGATTACATCAAGCGCGTGATCGGCCTTCCCGGCGAGACGGTGTCGATCAAGGACGGCGTCGTCACGATCACACGGGTTTCCGGGAAGCAGTTCACGCTCGACGAGCCGTATCTGCAATCCCCGCGCGACACCTCCCCGTTCGGTCCGTTCAAGGTCCCGCCGAATTCGTACTTCTTGATGGGAGACAATCGCGCGAACTCCTCCGACAGCCGCGTGAACACCTTCGGAGGATTGTGCTCCGAGCCGCCGTGCGCGATCCCGAAGAGCCGCATCGTCGGCAAGGCCTTCGTCACGATCTGGCCGTTCTCGCGCCTCGACACGCACGGCGCTCCTTCGTACGAAGCGCTCGTCTCTCGTGCGCGTTCGTCTTCGTCTTTGGCTTTGCCGGCGGTCGCCGCGTAGATGGACACCATCGACGATCAGGGCTCCGCGCTGCAGAGCGCGTGGCCCGACAAGCCGGCGGGAGAGCCTCCCAAGAAACCCGGCCCGTTCGCGTTCATGCGCGAGCTGCCGGTGCTCATCGTCATCGCGTTCGGCTTGGCGCTGTTGCTCAAGACGTTCCTCGTGCAAGCGTTCTACATTCCGTCGGAGTCGATGGAGCCGACGCTGCACGGCTGCACCGGCTGTCGCGGCGACCGCGTGCTCGTCAACAAGCTCGTGTATCGCTTCCACCCGCCGCGTCGCGGCGACATCATCGTGTTCGTCGCCGAGCCCGACACGGTGAAGCGCAACGCGTTCCAGCGCTTCGTGAAGTCGCTCACGGAAGGGCTCGGCGCGGCGCAACCTCCCGAGCGCGACTTCATCAAGCGCGTGATCGGGCTGCCGGGCGAGACCGTGTCGATCAAGGATTCCGTCGTGACGATCACGCCTGCGTCGGGGAAACCGTTCACGCTCGACGAGCCGTACATCGCGCCGGAGAAGGACACGAGCCCGTTCGGGCCGTACAAGGTCCCGCCGGATTCGTTCTTCTTGCTGGGAGACAACCGCGCGCACTCCTCCGACAGCCGCGTGAACACCTTCGGTGGCGCGTGTTCCGCGCCGCCGTGCTCGATCCCGCGCGAGCGCATCGTTGGGCGTGCGTTCATCACGATCTGGCCGCCGGGCCGGATCAAGTTCCACACGCGGCCGGACTACGCGGCCGCTGCGGCGCTGGGGCTTGGTTTCCTGGGCGCGGCCGCCGGGGTGGGAGCTGCGGGGCCGCGGCGGCGCGGCGGTATGCTCGAACCGTGACTCCAGCCGCTCCATCCGTTGTTGCTGCGCTCGCCATCGAGGACGGATTGCGGGCGCGCGGCTTCTCACGCATCGCCGGCGCCGACGAGGTCGGTCGCGGCGCGCTCGCGGGACCGTTGTTCGCGTGCGCGGTGATCCTCCCGCCCGACCACGGCATCGAGGGGATCAAGGACTCCAAGCTCTGCGCGCCCGAGGAGCGCGAGCGTCTCGCCGTCGAGATTCGCCGCGCCGCGGTTGCGCTGTCGCTCGTGCGCATCATGCCGCGCGTCATCGACCGCCGCGGGTTGCACAAGACGAATCTGTCTGCGCTCCGCCGCGCGTTGGTGCGCCTCGATCCCACGCCGGACTACGCGCTCACCGACGGGTTCCCGGTGAAGCGCGTGCCGATTCCGTGCCTCGGCGTGAAGAAGGGCGACATGGTCTCGCCCTCCATCGCCGCCGCTTCGATCGTCGCGAAGGTTGCGCGAGACAAGGCGATGGTCCGGCTCCACCGGAAGTTCCCGGACTATGGGTTTCGCTCAAACAAAGGGTATGGAACAGCCGAGCACCGCGAGGCGTTGAAGCGGCTGGGACCGTCTCCGGTTCACCGGATGTCGTTCTGGGGGATCGCGAGCGGGTACTACGCGTCGTTCTCCACTGCAGGCGTCTCGGGTGCCGCGGCCGCTTCCGACGGTGCGGCCGCTTCCGACATCGCGGCAGCTTCCGACATCGCGGCCGCCATCGACGAGGACGAGGAGTGGTGATGAGCGAGGAAGAGCTCGATCGATACGAAGCCGAGATGGAGCTCCAGCTCTACAAGGAGTATCGCGACGTCCTCCCCATGTTCTCGTACGTGGTCGAGACCGAACGCCGGTTTTATCTTGCCAACACCGTGGAGATCACCCGCACCGGCGACGAGACCGAAGTCCACCTCGAAGACGCGTGGGTGTGGGACATGTACCGGCCGGCGCGCTTCGTCTCCACTGTTCGCGTCATCACCAAGCGCGACGTCAACATCGAGGAATTGAAGAAAGCCGCGGCGCCCGACACGCCCGGCGACCTCCTCAAGTAGGCTGCCGGCCGTCATGGGCTTCAACGCGCTCCGCCGCTACCGCGGTCAGAAGATCGTCGATGTCGTGCTCTTGATCGCGATGTCGTTGGTGATTCTCGCGCTCGTGCTCTGGGCCGTGCGCGGCTAAACGCGGCGCCGCTCACCGCATCGCCCGCGCCCATCACGCATCGCTCGCGCCCGTCCCCGCATCGCCCGCGCCCGCCACGAAACGAGCATCTGTTCGCGAAACGCTCGACTTCTTCTCGATCGTCTCGAACGACGCGCGCAGCGGCGGATTCTGTCTCACCCACGTCGTATCGTCGCGCACATGAGTCGATCGGTGCTCGGCGCACGTGGCGAAGATGCGGCCGTTCGTTACCTGGAGGCGAACGGATGGCGAATCGTTGCGCGCAACTTTCGCCGGCGCGAGGGAGAGATCGACGTGGTCGCGGAGAAACAGGACGTGTTGGCGTTCGTGGAGGTGAAGACGCGGATGAGCTTCGCCTTCGGCACGCCGGGCGAAGCGGTGACGTTTCGAAAACAGGCGCGCATTCGCACGCTTGCGCGACGATTCCTCTTGGAGTCGGCACTGCATCCACGCATCGTGCGATTCGACGTCGTGGAGGTCGTGCCCCGCGGCCGCACCGCGCGGATCGTGCACATCGAGGCGGCGTTCTGATGCTCGCGCGCGCGGAAAGTGTTGCCGTCGTCGGGCTCGAAGGTCATCCTGTCGACGTCGAGGTGAGCTTGTCGCAAGGACTGCCGTCGTTTGCGATCGTCGGGCTTCCCGACGTCTCCGTGCAGGAGTCGCGCGAGCGCGTGCGCGCGGCGATCCAAAACTCATCGCACGAGTGGCCGCAGAAACGAATCACGGTGAACCTGTCTCCCGCGCATCTGCGCAAAGCGGGTCCGGGATTCGATCTTGCGATCGCGCTCGGGATCATCGCCGCGAACGGCGGCGTGCCCGAGGAGCGACTCCGCCGACTATGCCTCGTCGGGGAGCTATCGCTCGACGGCGGCGTTCGACGAGTGCGGGGCGCGCTCGCCGCGGCGTTCGCGGCGCGCGACAACGGGTTTACGGCGGTGATGGTGCCCGAGTCGAACGCGCCGGAAGCCGCGCTCGTGGACGGGCTCACCGTGTACGCGGTCGATCATCTCGCGCGCGCCGTGGGATTCCTTCGCGGTGAGACGTCGATCGATCGTCATCGGGGAACGCGCGCGGCGATCGATGACCCGGAAGCGTCGGACGTGGACTTCGAGGACGTGCGCGGTCAAGACAATGCCAAGACGGCTCTGGAGATCGCGGCGGCCGGCGGTCACAGCATCATGATGAGCGGCACGCCGGGCGGGGGAAAGACCATGCTCGCGCGGCGCCTGCCGACCATCATGCCGCCGCTCTCCGACGAGGAGGCGCTGGAGGTCACGCGCATCTACTCGGTCGCGGGGCTCCTCCCCGAAGAGAGCGGATTGTTGCGGCGACGGCCGTTCCGCGCACCACATCACACCGTGTCGACGTCGGGCCTCGTCGGTGGAGGATCGGCGATGCCCTTGCCGGGCGAGGTCTCGCTAGCGCATCGCGGCACGTTATTTATGGACGAGGCATCGGAGTTTCGTCGCGACGCGTTGCAAGCGTTACGCGGTCCGATCGAGGACGGCGTCGTGACGATCGTGCGATCGCGGTTCGCCGTGACGTTTCCGGCACGGTTCCAGCTCGTTCTGGCAACGAACCCGTGCGCGTGCGGATACTTCGGCGACGAGCGAAACGCGTGCACGTGCCATCCCGGACGGCTCAGCGCGTACGCAGAGCGTCTGTCGGGTCCGATTCTCGACCGGATCGACTTGCAGGTGACGGTCTCGAGGCTTCAGCGCGGCGAGCTGATGCGAGCCGACGACGGCGATCCGTCTGCGGTCATGCGAAAGCGTGTCTGGGAGGCACGCGCGGTGCAGCGTGCGCGTCTCGGTGCCCGCGGACCGACGTGCAACGCGGAGATACCGCCGCGGCTTCTCGACGTGCTCTGCGCACGCACGCGCGACGCCGGGCGCGAGCTCGAGCGCGTGGTGGACAAGATGGGGCTCACCGCGCGTGCCGCGCATCGCGTGTTGCGCGTGGCGCGAACGATCGCGGATCTGCAACACGAGGAGCTCGTCGGGGTCGCGCACGTCCAGGCCGCGGCGGCGTACAAGGTCGGATGAAAGGGGAGGTGCGAGAGGTCGCGATCGGCGACCGCGAATATCCGCGTGAGCTGGAGGAGATCGCGGATCCTCCGAAGCGGCTGTGGATTCGTGGATTGCGGCTCGACGAGCTGACGCCGCGCGTTGCGGTCGTGGGTTCGCGTACGCCGACGCCGTACGGAGAGCAAACCGCGGAGGATCTCGCCGCCGACCTCGCGCTGCGCGGGGTATGCGTTGTGAGCGGGCTGGCACGCGGGTGCGATGGCGCGGCCCATCGCGGCGCGCTTCGCGCGCCGCGAGGCCGGACGATCGCGGTGCTCGGAACCGGCATCGACGTGTGTCATCCCAAACCGCATCGCGCGCTCGCCGAGCGGATTGCGCAGAACGGCGCGCTGGTAACCGAGTTCCCTCCGGGTGTGCCGGGGTGGCCGTCGAACTTCCGCGCGCGGAACCGCATCATCTCCGGGCTGTCGGTCGGCGTGGTGATCGTGCAAGCGGCGCCGCCGAGCGGGGCGCTGATAACGGCGTCGCACGCGAAAGCGCAGAACCGGCACGTGTTCGCCGTGCCCGGCAACGTCGACGTGGCGCAATCGGAAGGGCCGCACGGTCTGATCCGAGAGGGAGCGGTGCTCGTGAAGGGAGCGAGCGACGTGCTCGCGGACATCGAGGCGCAGACGAGTGGCCTCCCCGACGAAACGCCCTCGGTGTCGGCGGTCGAGGGTCTGCCTCCGGTGGAGCGCGCGTTGCTCGAAGCGCTCGGGAGCGCATCGTCCCTCGACTCGGCGGCGATCCGGGCGGGGATTAGGGGAAGCGAGGCCGCGGCGGCGCTGGTGCGCCTGGAGCTGGCGGGGTTGGTGGTTCGTACCCCTCGCGGCCTTTGGCGTCGCGCGCGCTAGGACTTCGGGCTCAATTTCACCGGTGCGGGTATCGCCAGAGCGGGAAAGGGCGCTGTAGTGTTGTCGAGCGAATACGCTCCGTGGTCGAGGGAGCCTTGACCACCACGGCACGTGCCCCAATAGTGGGCTCCGCTTCACAGACGGAACACCGAGGAGGTTTCGTTGGCCGGTGCAGCGGCGGTACGCGTGGAGGCGGGCCCGGGGCGACCGGAACCCGTCGAACGCTTCCTCCAAAGCCTGGTGGCGCGCGGCCTATCGACCAACACGGCCGACGCGTACCGGCGCGACGTGGAC
>JBIOWR010000190.1:0-4421 GCA_044868775.1 Actinomycetota bacterium | reverse complement strand
TCGCGCACCGCGCGTTTCCAGGCGTCGCCGAACGCACCTTCGGACACCACCAGCCCGCGGTATACCTGGCACGCGTCGGTGGAGCACAGGTCGTAGCCGATCGGCGACGGCCGGTTGTGGTTGTAGTGGTACAGCGCGTACGAGCGCGCCGCGATCACTTGCGCCTTGAGCGCCTCGATCGGCCACGAGCGCGGAACCTCAGCGAGCCCTTCGAGGTAATTCTGGAACGTCAGCTCGTTGACGATCGCGAGCTTGCCATCGCGCGTGCGCACCAGCTCGAGGCGTCCCGCGTAGCGCGCGCGCAGCGGCTTGCGCTTGTTCGCCTCGCACGTCTTGCCGGTGTTGTCGTACTCCGCGACGATCTTGAACGTCGTGCCGCGCGCAGGCTCCAGCACGAGCCGTTGCAACGACGGGTCGCCCGCGCTCTGCGCGCGCGCAGGCATCGCCGCAAACGACGACGCGAGCGCGACGACGACACACAGGATCGAACCCGCCCGGCGCGCCATGAACAAAAGACTATCCCGCACCGGCGGGACGAGCGCGAGCGACGAGCGCCTTTAGTCGAATTCGCCCGGCAGCAACGACAGGTCGATCGGCGTGCCGGTGAGCGCGAGCTCGTACACGCCCTCCGCGTCCTCGAGCGAGGTTGCCGGAGAACCGAGCAGATCCACGAGCCGCCCGCGTATCTGCTCGCCGGGCGTCGTGGCCCCGACTTTCGTCATGATCTCGCCGACGGTGACCGCTTGTGGCGTGCGGTTCTCCGCAACCAGCTTCGTCAGCACGTCGCGCTCGGTAAGGATTCCCACGATGACGCCGTCGTCCACGACCACCGCGGACGCGATGCCGTTGTCGCGCATCGCCCGCGCCGCCCGGTCGCAGTGCTCGCTCGGGGTTATGTTGACCGCTTTGCGAATGACGTCATTCATACGCATGCGATAGGACCTCCTGATCGCTCACCCGGATTCCGCAGGACACCCTAGCGCGGCGGTGTGACGGCTACTAGAACCGGTCGGTAACTTCGCGCTGCGCCCGTCTCAAGGAATCCGCCGGCAGAGCCGATGGAAACTCCCATGGACGCACACAAATTGCTCGCATACACGGTCGACGCCGGCGCCTCGGACCTGCACCTGCGCGTCGGAGTGCCGCCCTCGGTCCGCTTGCACGGAGAGATGGACGTCGTACCCGATGCGGATTTCTTGACCCCGAGCGACACGATCACGATGGTCGATCAGCTCGTGCCGAAAGAGCTCCGCACCCGGCTGGCGGAAGACAAGGAGATCGACTTCGCGCTCGAACTGGTCGGCTCGGAACGGTTTCGCGCCAACGTATTCGTGGAGCGTTTGGGGTACGGCGGCGTGTTCCGCGTCATCCCGCGCCAGATCAAGACGCTGGAGGAGTTGAGCATGCCGCCCGTGCTCTCCGAGCTGTGTGAGCGCGAGAAGGGTTTGATCCTCGTCACCGGACCGACCGGCAGCGGCAAGTCCACCACGCTCGCGGCGATGGTCGATCGCGTGAACGCGACGCGCCGCGGCCACATTCTTACCATCGAGGACCCGATCGAGTTCGTGCACCAACCGAAGAACTGCATCGTCACGCAACGCGAGGTGGGATCGCATACCCACTCGTTCTCGAACGCGTTGCGCTCGGCGTTGCGCGAAGACCCGGACGTGATCCTCGTCGGAGAGATGCGCGATCTCGAGACGATCTCGCTCGCGATCACCGCGGCCGAGACCGGTCACCTCGTGTTCGGCACGCTCCACACGATGAGCGCGCCGAAGACCGTGGATCGCATCATCGACGCGTTTCCCGCGGATCGTCAGGAGCAGATTCGTACGATGCTGTCCGAGTCGCTGGAGGGTGTCGTCACGCAAGCGCTCCTGCCGACGGCCGACGGCAACGGCCGCGCCGCGGCGGTCGAGGTGCTGACGGTGCTGCCGTCGATCCGCAACCTCATCCGCGAAGGCAAGACGCATCAGATGCCGTCGATCATGCAGACCGGAGCGGCGCACGGGATGATCACCATGGAGGCTGCGCTCAACCGGCTCGTCACATCCGGGGTCATCTCCGGAGAGGCGGCGGCGCGGCGGCTCGCGATGGGATCGGTCGCGGCGTAGAGGTTTCGCGGCGCGCGTGCGCGCTGCGGTCAGGCGCTCAGCGCGGGTCGGTGCGCGTCTGCTCCGCGTCGGGCGGAGCGACCGACGGGTTCGGCGCCGTCGTCGATGCGGCCGGCGGTTCCGCCGGCGCCGGCGTCACGTCCACCTTCTTCGCGATCTGCTGAACCTTGGCGAGGAGCTCGGCTGCGTTCGGGGCCGAAGCGACGAGGGTCTGCGCGCGTCCCAGAAGCGTCGCAACATCCTCCTTGGTCTCCGGGTCCGCGAGCGCGTCGCTCGGCAAGGCGAAGATCGACTCCTGCACCTCCTCCACGATCGCGGTGAACTCGGTGGCGGACGCCGCGAGGCGCGCCTCCTCGATCTTGGCGGTTGCGCGGCTGATCAGCTCGGCCTTCTTCGGCGCCTCCGGCCTGAGCGCCTGGATCATGGCGTAGCTTCCCGACGCGATCATGACCGCAGCGACGGACCCGGCCAGAGCCGCCTGGATACGCCGGCGCTTGCGCGCGGCCAGCGACCGGAGCATCTCCGTCTGGGCTCGCCGGAGGCTGGCGCGCTGTTCGTCGATCACCCCGAGCGCGGCCCTCGTGCGACCGTCGCGCGCCATGGCCGCGGCGAACATCGCGGTGAGCGGGAGCTCCTCGGAAAGAACGGCGATCCGGGCCTCTACCTCTGGCAACGGGCGAGACCGACCGACGCGGAGCAACCGCCTCATATGTGCGACCTTAGGACGGCCACCCATGGAGTGTCCAGTGGACAAGGAAAGCATAGGGTAGTCATTGCACTGCTCTCCCCGTTCGGCGGCTTTTTCATACCTCGTTCTCTTGTGAGCGCTTTGGAGCGGACCGAGGATACGGGCCGGGCTACGAAGCGGTCTGCGCCTCGGGCCCGCCGGCCTCGAGGCTCGTCCCGCAGTTGGGGCACTCCACCTCGGTGAGGCCGACGCCCGCCGCGAACCGGTAGCTGCACGACGGGCACACCAGCCATTTGATCGCCGTGTTCGGGGCTTCCGGCTCCGGCGCGCGCGCCGGAGCCTGGCTCAGGTTCGGCACCCCGAACGGATCGGCCGCGGGCGCGCGCACCACGTTGCGCGTGCCGCAGCGCGGGCACAGGAACTCTCCCGCGCCCGACACTTCCAGCTCCGCCTGACAGCGGCCGCATCGAACCAGCATCGCGAGCCTCATCGTACCGAAGGATCGAAACCGCCCGGAACGCCTGGTGCGCGCACCACCGCGCGGGCTAGGCTTCCGGCGGCCCATGAACGCATCGGTCATCATCGTCGGCGACGAGATCCTGTCCGGCCACGTGCAGGACGCGAACGGTCATTTCATCGCGTCGCGCCTCGCGGCCACCGGCCACCGGCTCCACCGCATCACCGTGGTCCCCGACGACCCCGAGCGCATCTCCGCTGCGCTCCAAGCCGACCTTGCACAGCTCGGGCCGGAGCTGCTGTTCGTCTGCGGAGGGCTCGGCCCCACGCACGACGACCGCACGATGGAGGGCGTCGCCACCGGCCTCGGCCTCACGCTCGCACCGTGCGAGCCGATCGTGGAGCGCGTGCGCGCGATCGTCTCGCGCGTGGCGCGCGAAGGGTTCTCCGGCGATCCGCTCGGCGTCTCCGGACTGGAGAAGATGGCGCTCGCGCCGGCCGGCGCGCAATTCGTCGAGTGCGCTGCCGGCGTGATCCCCGCCGTAACGCTCACGCACCGCGACGCGCGTGTGTTCGTGCTGCCGGGACCGCCGCGCGAGCTGCAAGCGGTGTTCACCGAGACCATCGAGCCCACGTACCTGCGCGACACCGGCACGCCGGTCGTGCGCGTGGAGATCGAGCACCTGTTCCCGGAGTCGTCGCTCGCCCGCGCGCTCGAGCACATCGAGACGTCGATACCGGGCGTGGCGCTCGGCTCGTATCCGCTCGCAGACCGCGTGCTCGTCCGCATCGCCGGACCGGAGGACGCGGCGAACGCGGCGGCCGACGCCGTGCGCGCCGCGATCGTGGAGCTGGAAGAGTCCGCCGAAGGACGAAAGCTCCTGGAGTACCTGCGCGGGCGCCACATGCACGCCCACGAAGAGCACTAGCTGAGCCGCACCGTCGCGATCTCCCACGCGCGCAGCGGCAGCTTCCATCCATCGCCGCTTCGCTCGCACGCCGCCGTCGACGATGGATTTCCATGGAGGTCGACGACCTCGGCGTGCTGCCGCGGCAGCGTCGCGCCCGGGACGAACGTCGCCGTGCACGCGTCCGGCGACGCGTTGCACACGCGAACCTCGGTGCCGCGCCCGTCGCGCACGAGCGCGCTGAGCCGCACCGTG
>JBIOWR010000189.1:0-3519 GCA_044868775.1 Actinomycetota bacterium | reverse complement strand
GCGCGCCGTGTCGGCGGCCTTGTCGTCCGGCTACGTCCCGATCGCCGCGGGCGGCGGGGGAGTGCCGGTGGTCGCCGAAGGCAGCGGCACGCGCGGCGTTGCCGCCGAGCGCGACGACGATTCGCATGAAGCTACACGTTGAGGCGCTGCAGCACGTCGGCCAGCGTCGGCGTGCTCGTCTCCTCGAGCTCGTAGGTCACGCGCACGGCCGGCTTGTCGAACTGCGCGATGCGACGCAGGTCCACCGGTGTCGCGATGACGACGACGTCGGCGGGCGTCGCGTTGATCGTCTCGGCGAGCTCTTGCACCTGCCGGCCGGTGTAGCCCATCGCCGGCAGCAGCGTGCCCACCGACGGATAGGTGCGATACGTGTCGCGAATGGAACCCACCGCGTACGGTCGCGGGTCGACGATCTCCGCCGCGCCGCCGCGCTGTGCGGCGAGCACGCCGGCGCCGAACGCCATCTCGCCGTGGGTGAGCGTCGGGCCGTCCTCAACGACGAGCACGCGCTTGCCCTTCAACGCGTCGCCGTCCGAGATCGTGATCGGCGAGCGCGCGTGGATCACGGTCGCCTCGGGGTTCAAGCGATCGATCGCTTTCTCCACCGCGCGCACTTGCTCGTCGGAGGCGGCGTCCACCTTGTTGATGACGATGACGTCGGCCATCCGCACGTTCGCCTCGCCCGGGTGGTAACGCTCCTCGTGTCCCGCTCGCAGCGGGTCGACCACGACGATGTGGATGTCCGGGCGGAAGAACGGGAAGTCGTTGTTGCCGCCGTCCCACACGATCACGTCGGCTTCGAGCTCGGCGCGCGAGAGGATCTGTCCGTAGTCCACGCCTGCGAACACGACGCTGCCGGCGAGGATGTGCGGCTCGTACTCCTCGCGCTCCTCGATCGTCACGCCCGCCGCGTCGAGGTCCTCCATGGAACCGAAGCGCTGCACGCGTTGCGACTCGATGTCGCCGTACGGCATCGGATGGCGGATCGCGACGGCCTTCTTGCCGAACTCGCGCAAGATGCGCAACACGCGACGCGTCGTCTGCGACTTGCCGGCGCCGGTGCGCGCCGCGCACACCGACACCACCGGCTTGGCCGCGGTGAGCATCGTGGTCTGTGGGCCGAGCAAACGGAAGTCGGCGCCGGCCGCGAGCACGATCGAGGCTTGGTGCATCACGTGCTCGTGCGTGACGTCGGAGTAGGAGAACACGACCTCGTCGACGCGCTCGTCGACGAGCAGCCGGTCGAGGAACGCCTCCTCCACGATCGGAATGCCCTTGGGATACATCGGGCCCGCGAGTGACACCGGATACGCGCGGCCGGAGATGTACGGGATCTGCGTGGCGGTGAACGCAACCACGTGGTACTCCGGGTTGTCCCGGAACACCACGTTGAAGTTATGAAAGTCGCGGCCCGCCGCGCCCATGATGACGACGCGACGCCGTCTGTCCTCGCTCACCCGGCCATTCTACGGATGATTCGGTTTGCGGAACGGAATCTCCGTGATGATTTTTCCGGAGCCCTGCCCAGGCGACGACCCGAGGTCGTATCCGGCGTCCTCGATGGCACGCCCGATTTCGTCCATCCCGACACGATCGTCCTCGAATCGAACGAACACGGTTCCGGCGGTGTGGCTGGGTACGGCCTCGGTCACGCCTTCGAGCCGCACGAGAGCCGAGGCGATGCTGCGCTCGCAGCCGTCGCACGTCATGCCGGCCACCTCGATGGTTGCCTCCACGGTCGCCATCCGTCATCCCTCCACCGGTCGAACGCGGCGCAGCCGCAACGAGTTCGTCACGACCGACACGCTCGATATCGCCATCGCGCCGGCGGCGTACACCGGCCGCACGTACCCGAACGCCGCCGCAGGAATCAGCGTCACGTTGTACACGAACGCCCAGAACAAGTTTTGCAGAATCGTACGATAGGTGCGGCGCGCGAGCCGCACCGCCGTCGGAACGCCCAGCACGTCGTCGCCGACGAGCGTGACGTCGGACGCCTCGATCGCGACGTCGGTGCCGGTGCCGATCGCAATCCCGAGATCGGCTTGCGCGAGCGCGGGCGCGTCGTTCACGCCGTCGCCCACCATCGCGACGCGCTTTCCTTCGTCTTGGAGCGCGCGCACGGCATTCGCCTTCTCGCTCGGAGCAACCTCGGCCAGCACGCGCGTGATCGAGACCGAGGCGGCGATCGCTTCCGCGGTCGGCCGGTTGTCGCCCGTGACCATCACCACATCGAGGCCTTGTGCGTGCAGCGCGCGTACCGCGGCCGCGGACGTCGGCTTCGGCGTGTCGGCGACGGCGATGAGCCCGCGCACGCGGCGATCCCATCCGGCGACGAATACCGTCTTGCCTTCGCTCTCGAGCTCGGCACGCCGCTCGTCGAGCTCGGCGCACGACATCAATCCCTCGCGCCCGAGGTATGCGGGCTTGCCGACGAACACTTCGCGTCCGTCCACGACGCCTCGCACACCGAGGCCACCCGATGCGCGAAAGCCTTGCGGCTCTCGCAGGGCCAGGCCACGATCGCGCGCGGCGTCCACCACCGCGCGCGCGATCGGATGCTCGGAGCGGTCCTCGACGGACGACGCGAGCGCCAGCAACTCGTCGGGCGCGACCGCGCCGCTGTTCCACGTGTCGGGAACGACGTCGGTCAGCTGCATCCGCCCGCGGGTGACGGTGCCGGTCTTGTCCAGCAACACGGTGTCGATCGTGCGCGAGCGCTCCAGAACCTCTCCCCCGCGAATGAGCACGCCGAGCTGCGCGCCGCGGCCCGTTCCGGCCATGATCGCGGCCGGCGTCGCGAGGCCCATCGCGCACGGGCACGCGACGATCAGCACCGCCACCGCGGGAACCAGCGATTCGCCGAGCGAATGGCCGGTGAGGAGCCATCCGGCGAACGTGGCCAGCGCGATCGCGATGACGACGGGAACGAACGTGCCTGCGATGCGATCGGCCAGGCGCTGGATCGGCGGCTTCGACGTTTGCGCCTGCTCGACCAGCCGCGCGATCTGCGCGAGCGCCGTCTCGCTGCCGACGCGCGTTGCCTCGATCGTCATCGTTCCGTTGCCGTTGATGGTTCCGCCGATCACCTGATCGCCGGCGGTCTTGTCGACCGGCACGCTCTCCCCGGTCACGAGCGACTCGTCGACGCTCGATGCGCCGGCGCGGACGACCGCGTCGATGGGGATCTTCTCGCCCGGCCTCACGATCAACACCTCGCCGACGACCACTTGGTCGACCGGCATGGTCTGCTCGACGCCGTCGCGCAGCACGTGCGCCTGCTTGGCGCCGCGCGCGGCGAGCCGGCGAATCGCCTCCGAGGCGCGACCCTTCGCGCTCCTCTCCAAATATTTTCCGAGGAGGATGAGCGTGATGATCGCGGCTGCGGTTTCGAAGTACGCGTCGTCGCGGCCGGCCAGCACCGCCCACGCGCTGTAGAAGTACGCGGCGAGCGTTCCCACCGCGATGAGCGTGTCCATGTTCGACTCGCCGCGGCGCGCGAGCCGCGCGGCGGTGCGC
>JBIOWR010000188.1:0-8944 GCA_044868775.1 Actinomycetota bacterium | reverse complement strand
CGCACGGCGGCGAAGCGCTTCGACGGCGCGATCGACTTGCACGGCATGCTCACCGCGCGCTCGTTCTCCTACACCTTGCTCGGCTCGGGACAGCGCGACTATCGCAAGAACGCGATCACGGTGCAGACGGCGATCCAGACGTTCCGCGACTCCGAGGCGAGGTTGAAGTGGAGCCCGTTGATCCTGCCGGCGGGGGAGTGTCCCAACGAAGATCTCCAGGAGCCGGCGCTCGGCGGCTACCTGCAGATGTGCTCCGATCAGTGGGGAACGGTGTGGGACACGATCAATTATCAAGTCACCGGCGCGTTCGGCGATTGGATGGACTCGCGGCTCGGTCTCGACGCCGTCGGCATCGACAACGAGATGGCGCTGTCGCATCTCGCTCCCGACGATTATTTCGACCTCGACGTCGAGCAGCTGCACATCGACGGCAACAAGGGATTGATCTACGCACAGATCGCGGCTCTGCTCGACGAGAAGCCGGTGTCGTTCGTGCCGAACGGTCGCATCGCGTACCTGAACGACCCGGCGCGCGTGCGCAAGTCGGGCGGCACGGCGGCGAACCCGCTGGCGAACCTGCCGGTGCAAGAAGCGATCGAGCAGCTCGACCCGAGCGGCATCCAGTCGTTCGAGTTCCCCGTGAAGGGACCGGCGCAAGGCGTGTACAACGGCGGGCTCGTCATCGAGGGGACGTACGCGAACGTACGCGGCGTCTCTCCACAGGGAGCGTCCGACAACTACGGCGGCACCGCGCCGGACTCCACCGGCCATGTCATCCTCGACTACTGCGGTCCCGGCGATCACCCGGGCGACGAGGCGGGATGTCACGAGGTCGCGCGCTACTTCAACCAGAGCGGCCTGTACGCACAAGCCGGCATTCGCATCGACCTCAACGACCCGCGTCCGGGCGCGTACCGGCTGCGCGCCGACAGCGCGCGCGCGTTGCCGACCCAGTGGAACGTGACGTTCACCAAGGGCCGTGCACACGAGACTCCCAAGCAGGCGCCGTACGACGTGTCGCGCATGGACTTCTTCACCGAGCTGAACGCGTACGTCCCCGCCGGCAAGAAGCTCGTGCCCCTCACCGCCGCGCAGATCGCCGCCAACGCGTCGGTGCTCGACGCATACGACACCTTCGTGGTCACCGACGCGTTCCCGGCGTCGTTGCCCGCGGCGACGGTCGCCGCATGGGTAAAGCGCGGAGGCAACCTCGTGCTCACCGACGGCGCGCTCGCCGCGCTGCCGTCACTCGCGCCCGCGCTGAAGCGTGCGGACGTGGTGCGCGGCGTGTTCTACGCGGGATGGATGGACTTCGACGCGGGCAACGGCCCGACGTACGGCGACCCGCTCGCGCAGGGCGTCAACAAGGAAGGCACTGCGGAAGGTCGCGCGTCGATCGCGGGACAGGAGTTCGTGCACCGTCACCAGACGTACGAGCCGGTGCCGATCGGCTTCTTCAACTCACCCGACGGGTCCGGCAACGCGACGTGCTCGAGCGACAAGTGCGACGCGCCGAACTGGATCGTGAAGGAAGAGGCGTGGAAGAAAGCCGGAGGGCGCGTGGTCGCGCGCACGCTCGTCAACGCGTCCGAGCAGCCGTCGGACACCCCGGTGCGCACGACCGGCGTCTCGCTCGGCGAGCTGACGCTCGGCAATGGAAGGATTCGCATCGGCGGCGCGTTGCTGCCGCAGCCGACGCAGAAGAATTATCACCCGTACGGGCTCGCGTCGTACTCGCTCACGTACACCGGCTATCAAGTGTTCGAGAACCTCGTGAGCTACAAGCGTGGAGCGGTCGTGCAAGGCGCGCGCCGCACGCGGACGCTACCGAGCACGGGTTCCAACGACATGCTCCCGCTTGCGCTCGCGCTGGTGACCGGCGCCGGCGGACTCGCTGCGCTCGTCCGCCGCCGCCTTCCCTAACCGTTCCTCAGCACGGCGGAGGGCACGGCGAGGGCTCGCTCGCTCCGGCAACAACCGGAACGGGGCGGCCCCGTTTGACCGGCGCGGCGGCCGGTGGCGCCGCGCGGCCGCGGCTTCCGCTCAGCGCACCGACGTAGACGCCGAGCACGACGAGCGCTCCGCCGATTGCGAGCGACGCGGTGATCGGCTCGTCCACGAGCCACGCCGCAAGCAACGCGGCGACGATCGGGAAGAGCACGAATTGATACGACGCGCCGGTGACCGTCCACCGGTTGATCACGGTGACGTACAAGATGAACATCGCGCCGGAGCCCAGCACGATCAGGTACGCGAGCGCCAGCCAGCCCGTGCCGGACTCCGGCAGGTTGTGACGCTCTCCCGTCGCCAACGAGATCACGAACAGCAGCGTGGACGCGAGCGCCATCGCGACGGCGTTGATCATGATCGGGTGCACGCGCGGAAACTTCTTCACGATGATGCCGGTCTCCGCCGCGCATGCGGCGCCGGCGACGACGAGCAAGAGGTACTTGACCGGAGCGGTGCCGTCGCCGCCGATGCCCGATAGCACGGCGATCCCGGCGATGCACGTGACGCCGCCGATGAATCCGCGCCAGCGGAACCGCTCGACGCGGTGCGCGACGGCGAAGAAGAACGTCAGCAGAGGTACGCCCGCCATGATCGACGCTGCGACGCTCGCAGGCACGTGACGGATGGCGACGTACAAGAACGCGTAGGCGCCGAACGATCCGGCGAGGCCGTACAACACCGTCCCGAGCAGCGCGCGCCCGCGCGGCAGCGGGATGCGCTGCACCGCCGCTATGACGAACAGCAACGCGGACGCGATGGCGAATCGCACGGCCGCGCCCCAGAACGCGTCCAGCTCCCTGCTGCTGAATCGCACGGCGACGAAGTTGGTGCCCGCGAACAGCACGACGCCGGCGAAACACAGCAGCGTCAGGGCGTCGGGCTTGGACGTGCTCGTGGCCGGTGCTTGTTTGGACGAAACCGCGCTCATCGGGACCGACCATACGCAATTGCCCGGCCGCCGCGCTATGAAGGCCATCACATCCGGGTTTTCACACTCTTCGTCCTGTCACAGGTGGCTGGTAGCCTTCCCGCCGGGTTGGGGGGGAGAAGCAGTGAGCACCGTTCGCGAAGAGACCGAGCGCATCGAACGAGAGATCCTGGCTCCGCACGCGCAGCTTGCGGCGGAGTCGAAGGGTCGTGACCGGCCCGAGGAGCCGGACCCGCTGCGGACGGCCTTCCAAAGAGACCGCGACCGCATCACCCACTCCAAGTCGTTTCGCAGGCTCAAGCACAAGACGCAAGTCTTCGCGCCGATGTCGGGCGACCACTTCCGGGTGCGGCTGACCCATACCTTGGAAGTGGCGCAGATCGCCCGGACGATCGCGCGTGCGTTGCGCGTGAACGAGGATCTCACCGAGGCGATCGCGCTCGGGCACGATCTCGGGCACACGCCGTTCGGTCACGTCGGCGAGCAAGTGCTCACCACGGCGCTCGGCCACCCCTTCAAGCATGCGGAGCAATCGCTGCGGATCGTGGAGGTGCTGGAGTACGGCGGCCGCGGGCTGAACCTCACGCACGAGGTGCGCGACGGCATCGTCAATCACACCTGGGCGCAGCCGAGCCCGGCCACCTACGAGGCGCTCGTCGTGCGCTTCGCCGACCGCATCGCGTACTTGAACCACGACCTCGACGACGCCGTGCGCGCGGGTTTCGTCACTCTCGACGACGTGCCGGCGCCGGTGCGGCGCGCGCTCGGCGAGACGCACGCCGAACGCATCAACGCGCTCGTCATGGCGATCGTGGAGCGAAGCCGCGGCGTGGAGCGCGTCGAGATGAAACAGCCGCAGCTCGACGCGATGACCGAGCTGCGTGCGTTCATGTTCGAGCGCGTGTACCTCGCGCCGCAGACGGCGCCCGACCGCGACCGCGCCGAGCGCATCGTCTCCAACCTGTTCGAGCATTACTCCGGGCATCCCGACGAGCTCCCCGAGGAGTACCAAGCGATACCCGGCTCGGCCGACCAGCGCGCCGCCGATTACGTCGCCGGCATGACGGACGGCTACGCGCTCAACAAGCATCTCGAGATCTACGGGGAGTAGACGACATGGCCGGCCGCATCCTCGAGGAGGACGTAAACACCGTTCGCGAGCGCGCCGACCTCGCCGAGATCGCAGCGGAGTACATGCAGCTCAAGCGCGCCGGCGGCGGTAGGTTCAAGGCGCTGTGCCCGTTCCACGCCGAGAAGACGCCGTCGTTCACCATCGACCCGGCGAAAGGGCTGTACTACTGCTTCGGGTGCTCCAAGGGCGGCAACGTCTATTCGCTGCTCATGGAATTGGAGAACCTCACGTTCGCCGAGACCGTCGAGCGGCTCGCGGCCCGCACCGGCATCACGCTGCGATACGAGAACCTATCGCCTGCCGAGCGCGAGGCGAGCGGCAAGCGCATGCGCATGATCGCCGCGCATCGCGCAGCCGTCGCGTTCTATCACGATGTCCTTTTGTCCAAGGACGGTGAGAGCGCGCGCGAATACCTCAAAGGCCGGAAGTTTTCCAAGCAGACCGCGGTGGAGTTCACGATCGGGTTCTCGCCGAAGTCCTCCCGCGACGCGCTCGTGCAGCATTTGACGAAGGAGGGGTTCCAGGTCCCGCTCCTCGTGGAGGCCGGGCTCGCGCGCAAGGGCTCCGAAGGAATAACCGATGCGTTTCGCGGCCGCGTGATGTTCCCAATTTTCGATATTGCGGGGGATCCGGTCGCCTTCGGCGCCCGGATCCTGGACGGGAACGGCCCAAAATACCTGAACACAGCGGAGACACCGATCTGGCACAAGGGCCGGGCCCTGTACGCGATGCACCTCGCCAAGGCGAGCATCGTGAAAGAAAACGCCGCGATTCTCGTAGAAGGGTATACGGACGTGATCGCGCTTCATCAGGCCGGCGTGCGAACCGCGGTTGCCAGCTGCGGAACCGCGCTCGGGCTCGAACACTTCAAATTGCTCCGTCGTTTTACCGACCGCGCGATCCTGGCATACGACGCGGACCAAGCGGGGCAAGCGGCTGCGGCGCGCGCGTTCGAGGAAGCATTCGGCTTCTCGCAGGAGACCGGCATCGACACACGAGTGATCGAGCTGCCGGCGGGATCGGATCCCGCCGACTTCGTCGCGGCCAAGGGCGCCGAAGGATTCACCGCGCTCGCGGAGACGGCGACGCCCGTGGTCGAGTATCGCCTGCGCCGCGAGATCGATGCTGGCCGCTTCGACCTGTCGAGCGGCGAAGGGCGTGACCGCGCGCTGAAGGTAACGTTGCCGATCTTGCGTCAAGTGAAGGACGAGGTGCTGCGCCGGCATTACGCGCGGCGCCTGGCCGGACGCTTGAAGGTCGACGAGGACCTCGTCGTTCTCGGCGCCGACCCGGGATTGCCGCAAGCGAACGCGACGCGGGACGCGCTCAAGCGCGTTTCCGCGCAGGTGCGGCTCGAACGCGAGGTTTTGAAACTCGCGCTACAGTACCCGGACCTCGTCGAGCCGTTCGTGGATCGCGTCGGCGAAGAGGAGTTCTCCGTGAAGGCTCATCGCTCGATCTGGATGGAACTTCGCAAAGGTACCGATCCCGCCGCGCTGCCGAACACGCTGGAGGATGCGAACGCAAAGAAGGTCGTCGCGGGGCTCGCCATCGAGGAGATTCCGGGTGAGGTCGGCGAGCGATTTGCCGAAGACGTATTCGCGCGCTTGAAGGGCTTCGCGCTCTCGCGGCAGATCGACCAGATAAAGACGAAGCTGCAGGCACTGAACCCGCTGAAGTTTCCGGTCGAATACAAGACTCTGCTCGAAGAGTTCCTGGCGCTGGAAGGCAAGCGCCGCGAGATGACGGAAGAAGGCTCGTAGACGGCATGTCCCTTCCCAGCCAGCAGCAGCCGACCGACGAGATCAAGGATCTCATCGCGCGCGGCAAAGCGCGCGGGTTCCTCACCGGCGACGAGGTCGACGACTTCCTCGCGTCGATGGAGCTGACGCCGGAGCAGCTCGAGATCACCTACCAAGAGATCCAAGGGTCCGGCATCGAGATCGTCGAGACGACGCCCGGCGCCGAGCTCGAAGCGGTTCCCGAGATCGAGCCCACCGAAGATGCCGCGGCGGCCGCGCGCGAAGACTTGTTGCGCGCGCCGACGAACGACCCGGTTCGCATGTACCTCAAAGAGATCGGCCGCGTGCCGCTGCTCACCGCCGCCGACGAGATCTCGCTCGCGAAGAAGATCGAAGCCGGACTCGAAGCCTCCGAGACCATCCTCGGCGAGCGCCGCGCCGACGGCGACGGGCTCGACAAGCTCGTCGAGAAGTCGGCGCTCACCGACCGCATCGCGCTGAACGGACGCAGGCCCGACCCGCAGCGCGTGCGCGAGATCCTCCGTCAGGTCGAGCGCGAAGGACAGCTCGCCAAGAAGCGCTTGATCGAAGCGAACCTTCGTCTCGTCGTGTCGATCGCGAAGCGATACGTCGGACGCGGCATGCTCTTCCTCGACCTCATCCAGGAAGGCAACCTCGGTCTCATCCGCGCGGTGGAGAAGTTCGACTACACCAAAGGCTTCAAGTTCTCGACGTACGCGACGTGGTGGATTCGCCAGGCGATCACGCGCGCGATCGCCGACCAGGCGCGCACGATCCGCATACCCGTGCACATGGTCGAGACGATCAACAAGCTCATCCGCATCCAGCGTTCGCTGTTGCAAGACCTCGGGCGCGAGCCGACGCCGGAAGAGATCGGCTTCGAGATGGACCTGCCGCCCGAGCGCGTGCGCGAGATCCAGAAGGTGGCGCAGGAGCCGGTGTCGCTCGAGACACCGATCGGCGAAGAGGAGGACTCGCACCTCGGCGACTTCATCGAGGACGCCGAGGCGATCGTGCCGGTGGACGCCGCGTCGTTCATCTTGCTCCAAGAGCAACTCGAAGGAGTCCTCGGCTCGCTCAGCGAGCGCGAGAAGAAGGTCATCCAGCTGCGGTTCGGTCTGGCGGACGGACACCAGCGCACGCTCGAAGAGGTAGGCCGCGAGTTCGGCGTCACGCGCGAGCGCATCCGCCAGATCGAGGCGAAGACGCTGTCGAAGCTGCGCCACCCGTCGCGCTCCCAGAAGTTGCGCGACTATCTCGAATAGCCGTTGCCTCCGCTCGACTCCCTGAAGCGCGTTCACAACGAGGTCGTCGCGTGCGTGCGTTGCCCGCGCCTGGTGGCGTGGCGCGAGGAGGCTGCGGCGCATCCGCCGGCGCGCTTTGCCGGCGAGGAGTACTGGGCTCGTCCGCTGCCCGGGTTCGGCGACCCGAACGCGCGCCCTGCTGATCCTCGGGCTCGCGCCGGCGGCGCACGGCGGCAACCGGACGGGTCGCATCTTCACCGGGGATCGCTCCGGCGATTGGCTCTTTCGCGCGCTGCACCGCGCGGGCTACGCCAACCGGCCGGAGTCGGTGCGCGCGGGCGACGGGTTGCGGTTGCGCGACGCATACGTCGCGGCGATCGTGCGATGCGCTCCGCCGGCGAACAAGCCGCTGCCGGAGGAGCGTGAGCGGTGTATCGAGTACACGGTGCGCGAGCTGCGATTGTTGCCACACGTCAAGGCGATGCTCGCGCTGGGATCGTTCGCGTGGGACGGGGCGTTGCGTGTCGCAGCGGAGCTCGGGTATCGGGTGAGGCCGAAGCCTCGGTTCGGTCACGGCGCGACGGCGGAGGCCGGTCCGTGGACGCTCGTCGGTTCCTACCACCCGAGCCAGCAGAACACTTTCACCGGGACGCTCACCGAGGCGATGCTCGACCAGGCCGTCGCGATCGCGCGCCGCGCGACCGAGTGACGCTCAGCGCAGGTGCCTGGCAATCCCGTCGGCGGTTGCGTCCTCGTAGCTGGTGAGGTCGATGTGGCCGGGCTTCCCGCTCGTCAGCGAGCGAAGCGTCTCCACCGCCTTCGCCTGGACCGCCCCGGCCGCGGCGGTCGCGCCCTCGCGCACGCGCCGGCCCGGCTGGGACTCCCATACCCGCTCGCTCATCGAGCGGATCTGCTCGTAGCGGGCGGTCCCGGCCTTCGCGCCGAGCACGTAACCCACGCCGAAGCCGACGATCAATCCCATGCGGAATCGCATCTCCACCTCCTCGTGAGCCTGCTCGGGTCTCCTCCTCGGGGACCCGAATCGTACCCGGGAGGACCCCAGGCGAACCGAGCATGTCCGGATACTCCAGTTTTGGCCCCAGCAAGCCGAGCATCAAACATGGTGAAAACGCCTCAGGTCTGGGCGGTGGGCGGCTCGTAGGCTTGGCTCGGGCACCCGCAACCAGGGTTCCGTTTGCCGTTTCCGGCGCCGGAAGGAGGCAGAAGAAGGAGTGATCGATACCCCTATGTCTGTCGAAGCGCGTCATCGCGGCCGGGCGACCGAACGCGCCATCAAGCTCGAGCGGCAGCTCGCGCGGGTGCGCTGGTTCGGCGTCGGCTTCGGCGTCTTCCAGATCCTCGGGTACACGCTCACGGCCGAGGATCCCGGGCAGGCGCTCGACACGACGCCCGGCTTCCTGCGACCGGCGAACTTCGCCCTGCTAGCCGTCTTCGCGATCGTGAACGTCGTCGTCATGGTGACGCTCCGCCGTACGAACCGCCCGCGGGCGGTCGCGCGCCTCGGCCATTTCGTGTTCGCCGCCGACACGCTCGTGCTCTTGGGGATGGCGTGGGCGTTCGCGTTCGATCGCTACGAGACGACGTGGGTGATGTTCTACATCCTCACGCTCGAGGGCGCGCTGCGATATCAGTTGCGCGGCGCCGTTCTTCCGGTGCTCCTGGCGTTCCCGTCCGAGCTCGCGCGATCGCTGTTCCGCGAGGCGCATTACGACTATCCCTTCTTCTTCACGTCGGTCACGTATCGCGTCGGCATCATGGCGATCGTCGCCGCCGTCGCCGGCATCATGGCGCGTGCGCTCGAGCGCGAGCGCGAGCAAGCGGAGGCGCTTGCAGCACGCGAGTCGGT
>JBIOWR010000187.1:0-3164 GCA_044868775.1 Actinomycetota bacterium | reverse complement strand
CGTCGCCGAGGTGCACGACACGCCGGTGATCGGCCGCACGCTGCTGTCCCATTACGAGCGCCCTTCGCCTCCCGTGATCGCGCGCGCGTTCCCCGACTGGATGAGCCTGGAGAGCCGCCGCAGGATCGAGCTGCTCGAACGGGACCTGTTTCGCAAGGAGCAAGACGTCGCTCGTCTCAAGCTGCGCGAGAACCAGCTCCGCAAACGGCTGGGCAAGTCCGGGCGCCGGGACGTCAAGGATCTCGTGCCGGACGCCGTGCGCGTCAGGCTGCGGCGCTTGCGCGCGGAAGCGCGCAAGCGCGTACCGTTCAAGGTGCGGCGCGCGTTGCTGCAGATGCAGGACCGACGGCTGCGGCGCAGCGACGACCAGGGAAAGAGCAGGTAGAATCGCGGCCGTATGAAGACCATCAACCGGGAATCCGATGCGCCTGCCCGGAAACCGATCGCAACGAAGATCAGCGCCTCAAAGGCAGTCAGTCTCCGCTTCTACCTGGCTGAGTTGTGGGATCGCAGGGACCTCGTTCGGGTCCTCGCCGGCCGGCAGCTGAAGAGCAACTACGAGATCAACCTCGTCGGCTTCGCGTGGTGGCTGATGGAGCCGCTCTCGTTCACGCTCGTGTACGTCATCCTCGTCGACGTCATCTTCAAGCGCGGCGAGCCGGCGTACCCGCTGTTCATCATCATCGCGCTGCTGCCGTGGAAGTGGATGCTCTCGGCGGTGAGCGGCGCGATGGGGACCATCCGGGGGAACTCGGGCCTGATCACCGACGTGTACTTCCCGCGCGGGCTGTTGCCCCTCGTGGACATCGTCGTCGGCATGATCCACTTCCTGGTCGGGCTGACGATCGTGCCGCTGTTCATGATCGCGTACGGCATCTATCCCGACTGGCACATCGTGTGGCTGCCGGTCGTGGTATTCGTCCAGTTCGTGTTCCTGCTCGGCATGGTGTATCCGCTCGCCGTGCTCGGGCTGAACTTCCGCAACTCCGGCCCGCTCGTCACGCAGATGTTCCGCTTGTGGTTCTACCTGTCGCCGGGCATCTGGGCGCTGAGCCGCTTCGAGGGACGCAAGATCTACAACCTCATGCTGCTGAACCCGCTCACCGGCATCTTCGAGGGATACCGCGGCGCGCTGTACCAGCACCAGTCGCCGAACTGGGAGCTGTTTTACACGTTCGCGCTCGGCGTCATCGGCGTCGTCGTCGGGTTGCGCTTCTTCATCCGCCGCGAGATGCAATTCGGAAAGGATCTCGGTTGAGCGTCGCCATTCGCGCCCAGGGAGTGGGCATTCGGTTCGTCATCCGGCACCACCGCAATCCGACGGTGCACTCCGGGCTCATTCGTTTTCTCAAAGGAAAAGAGGCGCCGGAGGAGTTCTGGGCGCTGCGCGACATCGACCTCGAGGTCAAGACCGGACAGGTGCTCGGGATCATCGGCGCCAACGGCTCCGGCAAGTCAACGCTGCTGCGCGTGCTCGCGCGCATCTACGCGCCGGACGCCGGCGAGATCGAGATTCGCGGGAAGACGTCCGCGCTCATCTCCCTCGGAGCGGGCTTCAACGCGAACCTCACCGGGCTCGAGAACATCTTCTACAACGGCATGTTGCTGGGCCTCACGCGCCAGCAGATCCAATCGCGCCTCGACGAGATCGTGGAGTTCGCCGAGCTGGGCCGCTTCATCAACGCGCCGGTGCGCACGTACTCCTCGGGCATGCGCGCGCGACTCGGGTTCAGCGTCGCGGTGCACGTCGATCCGGAGATCCTCATCGTCGACGAGGTGCTCGCGGTCGGCGACGCGCGCTTCCGCCAGAAGTGCAAGGCGAAGTTCGACGAGTTCTTCCAGCGCGGCCTCACCGTGGTGATGGTGCAGCACAACCTGTACGCGATCGTCGAGCTGTGCGACGAAGCGATCTGGCTCGACCGCGGTCACCTCAGGGCGCGCGGCAACCCGCTCGACATCTGCAACCAGTATCTCGCCTCGCAAGGCCTCGATCTCATGGAGCCCCCGAAGTCGGACGAGTCGATTCGCGCGGGCTACGAGTCGCACGACGCCGCGGCGGGATCGAGCTACGGCGGGTTCGACTCCAACATCGGATGACGGCGCGCGCGCTCCGGCGCGTCTGCATGCTCGTGCGCAACCCGTTCGTGCGCGACGCGCGCGTGCTGCGTGAAGCCAAGGCTCTCGCGGAGGCAGGCTACGACGTCACCGTGATCGCGTCGGCGGAGCCGGGGCTGCCGAGCGAGGAGCACCGGGACGGGTTCCGCGTCGCACGGGTGGTGCTGGTTCCGTGGTGGGTCCGGCGCGTTGCGGGCAGGTCTCCGTTCCCTTCGCAGACTTCTTCGGGTGCGCGGATCGCGCCTGCGGCGCTGTCGAGGTTCCGGCCCGCGCTCGCGGTGGTCGCGCGCGACGTGTGGGTCACGCGCGTGCTCACGCGCGCAGCGCTCGCAACGCCCGCCGACGTGTACCACGCGCACGACCTCAACACGCTCGAAGCCGCGATCGCCGCGGCGAACCGGCATCGCGCGCGGCTCGTGTACGACGCGCACGAGCTGTACCCCGAGATCTCCGGCCTGTCGGAGGCGGAGCGTACGCGCTGGCGGCGCATCGAGCGCGCGTCGATCGGCCGCGCCGACGGCGTGATCACCGTGAGCGACTCGCTCGCCGACGAATTGGTGAAGCGTCACGGCATCACGCGGCCGGCCGTGCTGCGCAACGTCCCCGATCGGATGGCCACGGCCGGACCCGAATCGACCGCCCTCGCGCCGTTCCGCCGCGAGGGCTCCCTCCTCGTCCTCTACACCGGAGGCCTCACGGCGAACCGTGGTATCGAGGCGCTCGTCGACGCAGCTTCGCGCGCGCGTGGATGGCACCTCGTGATCATGGGCTTCGGCCCGCTCGAACAAACGCTGCGTGCGCGCAACGCGGCCGTGCAGTTCGCGCAACCGGTCGAACCCGAGCACGTCGTCGCCGCAACCACGGGCGCCGACGTCGGCGTGATCCCGTATCTGCCGGTCGGGCTGAACAACGCGATGTCGCTGCCGAACAAGCTCTTCGATTACGTGCAAGCCGGTGTTGCCGTCGCAGCAAGCGATCTCGTCGAGCTTCGCCGCTTCATCGAGAGCGAAGGGGTCGGCGTGGTGTTCGAGCCGGGCGACGCCGACGCG
>JBIOWR010000186.1:0-8954 GCA_044868775.1 Actinomycetota bacterium | reverse complement strand
GGTGAAGAAAATCCACGACCTCATCGACGACGAGGTGTGGGAGGTGCTCTCGGTCTATCACTCGCACACGCATTCGCCTGCGTTCCCGTCGCCGACGGACGTCGAGCGAGTCGGGTATCCCGATGCGGTGTACGCGTTGGTATCGCTCGCGGATCGCGCGCAACCGGACTTGAGGGCGTTTCGCATCATCGACGGCACGATCACGGAGTTGCAGGTCGTGACCGACCAGCAAGCAACGGCGGGCTGAGGAGAGACATGGCGGTCGAAGTTCGAATTCCAACGATCTTGCGGAAGCACACCGGCGGTGCGCGCGCGGTGCAAGCGAGCGGCTCCACGGTGCGCGAGATACTCGACGACGTCGACGCGAGCAATCCCGGGTTGCGGTCGGCCATCGTCGCGGAGGGCGGCGACCTCCATCGCTTCATCAACGTCTATCTCAACGATGAGGACATCCGGTTCCTCGGTTCGTTGGAGACGCCGGTGAGCGATGGGGATACGTTGTCGATCCTGCCGGCGGTGGCGGGCGGCGCGACGTCGTAAGTCGTCTCCGCGATGAAGTACGACGACATCCTCTCGGCCATCGGTAACACACCCTTGGTCGGCCTGGGGGAGATGTCGCCCGGCAACGTGCGCATCTTCGCGAAGCTCGAAGGCATGAACCCCACAGGTTCGATGAAAGACCGCATCGCGTTGCGCATGGTCGTCGAGGCTGAGAAAAGCGGCGCGTTGACGAAAGAGAAGATCGTGCTGGAGCCGACCTCCGGCAACACCGGCATCGCGCTCGCGATGGTGTGCAAGCGGCTGGGGTATCGGTTGGTGTGCGTGATGCCGGACAACGTCTCGGTGGAGCGGCGGCAGATCCTCGAGATGTTCGGGGCCGACATGGTGTTCTCGCCCGGTGCCGAGGGGTCAAATGGGGCCATTCGATTGGCGCAAGAGATGGCGGCGGATTCCAAGTATCACATGCTCTATCAGTACGGGAACCCGGCCAACCCGCTGGCGCACTACGAAGGGACCGGGGCGGAGATCGTTCGCGACTGCCCGGACGTGGAGGTGTTCGTCGCCGGGCTGGGGACCGCGGGAACCTTGATGGGATGTGCGCGCAGAATCAAGGAGCACAACCCCAACGCGCAGATCGTTGCGGCGGAGCCGGAGTACGGCGAGCTCGTGTACGGGCTGCGCAACATCGACGAGGGATTCGTGCCGCCGGTGCTGGACTTGAAGTTGCTCGACCGGCGGATCAAGGTCGGAACGCGCGACGCGTTGAAGACGACGCGCGAGCTGCTGGAACGCGAGGGCATCTTCTCGGGGATCTCGTCGGGAGCGGCGCTGCACGTCGCGTTGCGCGTTGCGTCGAAGATGGAGTCGGGAACGGTGGTCGTGCTGCTGCCGGACGGGGGATGGAAGTATCTCTCCACCGGCGCGTACACCGGCGATTTCGAGACTGCGGCCGAGAAGCTCGAGGGAATGATCTGGGCGTAACGCCGCGCCGCGGATTGGGCGGACCTCCTCGCGGCTATACTCCGCCACACATGGACGACAGGCCGATAGGCGTCTTCGACTCGGGCGTGGGAGGACTCACGGTCGTCCGCGCGCTGATCGATCTTCTGCCGAACGAGAGCATCTTGTACTACGGCGACACCGCGCGCGGTCCGTACGGCCCGCGCACGCGCGCGGAGGTGCGCGCGTTCGCGACGCAGATCACCGAATACCTCGTCGGTCAAGGCGTGAAGATGATCGTGATCGCGTGCAACAGCGCGTCGTCGGCCGCGCTCGACGAGGTGCGCGCGGCGGCCGGAAGCGTTCCCGTCTTGGAAGTGGTGCGTCCGGCGGTGCGCGCGGCGGTCAAGGCGACGCGCAACCGGCGCATCGGTGTGATCGGCACCGCGCTGACGATCGAATCCCAGGCGTATGATCGCGCGCTGTCGGAAACGCGCGAGAACGTAACGCTCGTAGGGCGCGCATGCCCGCGCTTCGTGGAGTTCGTGGAGCGAGGACAGACCGCAGGCCCGGAGCTGCTGGAGCTCGCGCGTTCGTATCTGGCGCCGTTGCAAGCCGACGGCATCGACACGCTCATCCTCGGATGCACGCACTACCCGTTGCTCACCGGCGTAGTGCATTTCGTGATGGGTCACGACGTCGTGCTGATCTCGAGCAACGAGGAGACGGCGCGCGACGCGTATGCGATCCTCACCGAGCACGATGCGTTGCGCGGCGACGAAGCGCAGCCGTTTCATCGCTTCGTGTCGAGCGGCGACGCGACGTTCTTCCAAGCGCTCGGGACGCGCTTTCTCGGTCCGGAGATCGGAGCCGTCAAAGAGCGGTCGCTGGGCCGCACGCCGGTGCGCTGATGCAGCTGAGCATCCTCGGCGCGAGTGGCACCTACCCGCATCCGGGCGGAGCGTGCTCCGGCTATCTCCTCTCCGACGACGGGTACTCGTTGTGGATCGACGCGGGCACCGGCACGATCGGGCGGCTGCTCGAGCAGAAGGACGTCGCCGAGGTGAACGCGCTGTTCCTCTCGCACATGCACCCCGATCACTTCGTTGACTTGTATCCGTTCTTCTACGCGCTGTCGTTCCACCCGTCCCGGCCGCGCGGCGTGCCGGTGATCGCGCCGCCGGGCTCGCGCGAGTTCGCGTTGCGGCTGCTGTCCGAGGACGCGTTCGAATCGTTCGCGGAGGTGTTCGACTGGCGCGAGACGCCGCCGGGATCGGACGTGGAGCTTGGACCGTTCAAGATCGCCACGTTCGACGGCAAGCACTCCGCTCCAAACAACATGTCGCGCATCCGATCCACTGCGAGCGGAAAGGTGCTGTGCTTCTCGGGCGACACCGGGCCCACGCCCGACCTCGCCGTTGCCGCTCGCGACGCGGACTTCTTCTTGTGCGAAGCGTCGTGGCAGCACGACACCGTGGTGGCGTTCGACGCCATCCACTTGCGCGCGCACGAAGCCGGCGAAGCCGCGCGCACGGCCGGCGCCGGCCGGTTGATGCTCACGCACATCTGGCCGACGCTCGACGCCGAAGAGTCGCGGTTCCATGCGGAAGAGGTGTACGGCAACGCCGTCGACCTCGCCGCCGCGGGCGAGAGCACGGACGTATGAAGCGACACGACGGGCGCACGGCGGATCAATTGCGCGACGTCCGGATGGAGCGCGGTTACTTGCCGTTCGCGGAAGGCTCGTGCGTGATCGAGATGGGACGCACGCGCGTGCTGTGCGCGGCGTCGGTGGAGGAACGCGTGCCGCAGTGGTTGCGCGGCAGCGGGCGCGGATGGATCACCGCCGAGTACAGCATGCTCCCGCGCTCGACGCTGACGCGCACGCCGCGCGAGGTGCAATCGGGGAGGCCGTCCGGGCGCACGCAGGAGATCCAGCGATTGATCGGCCGCTCGTTGCGATCCGTGGTCGATCTCTCCCGGTTGCCGGAGTCCACGATCACCGTCGACTGCGACGTGCTCGTTGCCGACGGCGGAACGCGAACCGCCGCGATCACCGGAGCGTTCGTAGCGCTTGCCGACGCGCTGGCCGGGTTGCAGCAGGTGGGAAAGATCGCACGCTCGCCGGTCAACGACCACGTCGCCGCCGTGAGCGTCGGGATCGTGGACGGCGTGCCCGGCATCGACCTCGACTACGAAGAGGACGTCGCTGCGAGCGTCGACATGAACCTCGTGATGACCGGCGACGGACGCTTCGTCGAGGTGCAAGGCACGGCGGAGGGCGAGCCGTTCGGCCGCGACGGCCTCGACGAGCTGCTTGCGCTCGGCGCCGCCGGGATCAAGGCGCTCATCGACATGCAGCGTGCCGTGCTCGCGGGCGCATGAGCGTCACCGTCGCGATCGCATCGACGAACCCCGGCAAGGTGCGCGAGATCCGCGCGATCTTTCTCGACACCTCGTTCGACCTCGTCGACGCGTCGGCGTTCGGCCTGTGGTCGCCGCCTTCCGAAGACTCCGAGCTGTACGTCGAGAACGCCTTGGCCAAGGCACGCACGCTCGCGGCGGTGTCGGACCTGCCGGTGGTCGCCGACGATTCCGGCATCGAGGCCGATGCGCTCGGCGGTGCGCCCGGCGTGCGCTCCGCGCGATACGCGGGGCCGGGTGCGAGCGATAGCGAAAACGTGCAGGCGTTGCTGCGCGCGCTCGACGGCGTGTCGCTCGAGAGGCGTACCGGGCGGTTTCGTTGCGTCGCCGTGTGCGCGACGCCGGACGGTCGCAGCGTGATCGAAGAGGCGACCGTGGAGGGTCACATCATCGACACTCCACGAGGATCGAACGGTTTCGGGTACGACCCGATCTTCGTGCCGCTCGGCGAGACACGCACGACCGCGGAGATGAACCCTTTGGAGAAAGAGGCGATCAGTCACCGCGGCAAGGCGTTCCGCCAGCTGATCCCGGAGATGCGCCGCCTGCTCGAGCACGTGTGAGCGCGTCGGGTACCCTGCGCGGCGCCCTTCGATTTCGTTCGGTGCGAGAGGAGGGACTTGAACCCCCACGGGTTTCCCCACAGGATCCTAAATCCTGCGCGTCTGCCAGTTCCGCCACTCTCGCGAGCGGGAAGAGTGTATCCGGCGACGGACGCCGCGTGGCCGCGCACGTTCGGCGCGGTTAGATTGCAACGGCGATGAACCTGAAGATTCCCGGTACGCGAGCACCCGACAAGGCGCGCTTGCTTCTTCGCCGCGGCGTGACGACGGCGAACTTCACCGATCGCCTCGCTGCGGCATACGGCGATCGGATCGCATTCGTGGTCGACGCGCCGAGCACGCTCACCGGGACCACCGAGATCTCGTTCGCGGGCCTCGCCGACGCCACCGCGCGGTTTGCCACGGCGCTGTCGCGCGCGGCCGTGCTCCCAAACGAGCTCGTCGCCGTGATCCCGAGGAACGGCGTCGACTACCTCATCGCGATGCTCGCCGTCATGCGCGCGGGCGCGGTCGCGGTTCCGATCAACCCGTCGCTCAAGCCTCCCGAGATCGCGACGTTGCTGGAGCTGTCGGGCGCGCGCGCGATCGTGTGCGACGCGAGCACGTCACCGAGCTTGCCCGACGCCGTGTTGCTGACGCTCGGCGAGGTGAGCGAGCGCGAGCGTTCCGCCGACGTCGCACGGTCCGCGCGCCACGTGCAGTCCGTCGACGAGCCCGGTGCGGTCCCGAACGATGGCGTCGCGGCGATCATGTACACGAGCGGCACGACCGGCCGTCCGAAGGGCGCGCGCCTGACGAGTGAAGGCTTGCTCGCGATGACGTCGCTCGCTGCGATCAACCCGTCGTCTCTCCCGCTCGTGAATCGTGCGGTGACTGCGTTGCCGCAAGCGCACATCATGGGTTTCGCGACGTCGATCATGTTCCTGTACGCGGGCATCACACACCGGATGATCCCACACTTCGATGCGAAGGCAGTGCTCGATGCGATCGAGCACGATCGTGCCGACGTGTTCGTCGGCGTTCCCGCCATGTATCGATCGTTGCTCGACGCCGGCGCCGAGGAGCGCGACCTTGACTCGGTGAAGGTCTGGGCGAGCGCCGCGGACGTGATGCCTCCCGATCTCGCGCGGCGCTTTCAATCGTTCGGCCGCATGGCCGGTCCGGTTCGAGCGTTGTTCGTCGAGGCATACGGCATGGTCGAGACGTCGGGCGTCGCGTTGCTGCGCGTGTACCCGCCCGGCATGGTGCGCCGCGCGCAGTCGGCGATCCCGGTTCCGCCGTACAGGATCCGCGTCGTCGACGACGATGGCAACGTCGTTGCGCGCGGCGAGACCGGCGAGCTGTGCGTGAAGGGCCCCGGCGTGCTCAGGGGGTATCAGCAAGACGGCGACGCGCGCGTCGTCGAGGACGGCTGGCTGCGCACCGGCGACCTCGCGCGCGTCGGGCTCCTCGGCGGCGTGACGCTCGCCGGACGGAAGAAAGAGGTCATCAAGGTCGGCGGGTACAGCGTCTTCCCGGTGGAGGTCGAAGAGGAGATCCGCCGCCATCCCAAGGTCGCCGACGCCGCCGTGGTGGCGCTCCCCGACGAACGGCTCGGCGCCGTCCCGGCCGCGGCGGTCGTGGCCGAGCCCGGCGCCGCGCTGGATGCCCGCGAGCTCGAGGAGTGGGCGCGCGAGACGATCGCCTCGTACCGGCGGCCGCGCGCGTGGATCGTCGTGGAGTCGTTCCCGCGCGGCGCGACCCGCAAGGTCGACAAGCCCGCTGTGGCGGCGATGTTCGCCGGCGCGAGGCCGCCGCCGTCTTGAGCGATCCCGCCGGGCCGAATACCATCCGTCCACATTCATCCGGTTCTGACTGCGGGGGGCCCCCGATGAGGCGCAAGAACGCGTATCTCGATCACCTGTCGGAAGTGCCGTTGTTCCGGGCGTGCACCCGGAAGGATCTCGAGAACATCGCGCGCCACGCGGAGGACCTCGAGGTCAGTGCCGGCCAGGCGCTGATCAAAGAGGGCTCGGTCGGGGCGCAGGAGTTCTTCGTGATCGCCGCCGGCAAGGCGAACGTCACCCGCAAGGGCCGGAAGATCGCCTCGCTCGGACCCGGCGATTATTTTGGAGAGCTGGCGCTGCTCGATCGCGCGCCGCGCAACGCAACCGTCACCGCCGCGACCGACATGGAGGTCGTCGTCCTCAGCGCGCGCGATTTCGCGACCGTGATCCAGGACGTCCCGACCATCGCGTCGAAGCTGCTGGCCGGCATGGCCCGCCGCCTGCGCGAGCACGACGCAAAAAGCGTCCAGTAACCGCACGCCGCGAGCAGCATCGCCCGCGCCACGAAACGTCGAAGGGACGCGCTTCGCGCGTCCCTTCACTGTCTTGTGGGCCGCCAGGGACTCGAACCCCGAACCTTGGGCTTAAGAGGCCCCTGCTCTAGCCAGTTGAGCTAGCGGCCCGCTCTGGGGCGCCACATGATAGCAGCAGATTTCGCCAGGTTTGTTCGAGTCCTTCGACCCATCCAAGCACACGCTCCAAGTCGGCCGAGCTCCGGCGAACGCGCACGAGAATCGTGCCGTTATATAGCCGATTCTTTCGATGACCGGTGCCCTCGGGTTTGCAAAAGCTCTTGCCGAAATGCCCCGCGGCGATGCCTGTTGCTTCCGACCAGAAGGCAATTCTTTCGATCTCGTCCTGTCCGGAGTGCAAATGAAGCCGCGCCTGGAAGCGCTCGGAATCGATGCTTAGATAACGCCGCGACCACGCGAGGAAAACTCGAACCAGGTGAGGGTCTGAGTTCGCGAATCGAAGCTCATTCTTCTTCGATCCCTCCGACCAATACGCGACGACGCCGGCCGTCCAGAACGGATCGTCGGCGAGTCCCGTTGCTTCGCGGCGTGCCTCGTCGCGCACGGCACGTCTTCGCGCGATGGCGGCTTGACGGCGGCGCTCGCCCAGCTCCCGGCGCACGACGAGCGCAGGTCTGATCGAGCGCAGCCGCTCGCGCGTGGATTCGTCGAGCGAGAGGTCGCGGCACCAGCCGGATAACGTCCCCTTGGCGACCGGAACGATTCCGGAGATCTCGCGGTACGACAGCCCAAGCCGTCGCAGTGAGTGTGCAAGGTCGCGCCGCTCCCAGCGCTTCAGCGATGGCCACGAAGCGGCGCGCTCCAAGATCGACGATGGAATGTCCACACCGGCGAACGTATCAGCCGGGTGTGACAACGCCAGTGGGGTGGCGTAGGGGACTTGAACCCCCGGCCTTCGGGACCACAACCCGACGCTCTAACCAACTGAGCTAACGCCACCATGGACCGCGCGCCCGGGAGGACTCGAACCCCCGACCCGCTGCTTAGAAGGCAGCCGCTCTATCCACCTGAGCTACGGGCGCAGGGCGTGCACGGAGCAGTCTACCAGCGGGGACGAACCGCTCCCGGTGAGGTTTATTGCCCCCGCGCGAGGAGCGCGCCACCGCAAACGGCGATCATCAGCGTCAGCACGACAAGCGCCAGCCCCGAATCCGAGGTGGCGCCGGCGCCGGTGCGGGGGAGGGCAGTGTCGGACGGCGACGGTGACTCGGTACCACCCGGCAGGACGGTGTCCAACGGCGTCGGCGACTCGCTGGGGGTCGGGCTGTACGGAGGCGCTCCCGTGAACGTCATCGTCACGGCGGCGGTCGGGCTCTCGGACGGTTGCGCGAGCGGTTCCTTGTCGCGGCGGCCGGCCCGAACGCCCGCGACGGCGATGCCCGCGACGATCAGCGCGGCAATCAATACCGCCATGCCCTTCTGCGTGGTAGACAGGGGCACCCTCCCAGGAGCCGATCCGCTACGTCCCGAAAATTACAGTCGTGTAATTATACGGAAGAACGGCCGCGGGACCGGCATCGGCCGGGGAAAGGCCCCGTGGAGCGGGCGATGGGAATCGAACCCACGTGACCAGCTTGGAAGGCTGGAGCTCTACCATTGAGCTACGCCCGCGAACGGCCGCCATTGTAGCCTCCATCCCCGAAGGCACACAGCCCAAACCCATGTGGAGGTGCCCATGGACAACTCGATGCGTAATGAGCGCTCGTTCATTCGCGGCCGCGATTTCGTGACGACCATGGCCTCGCTCGCGAGCGCCGGCTTCGGCGTGATGGCGGCGCTCGCTTGGAACGAAGCCATCAAGGCCGCGGTGACCGCGCTCTTCCCGGAGAGCAACACCGGCAAGGTCACGTCGCTGTTCACCTACGCCGTGATCGTAACGACCATCGCCGTGCTCGTCGTGAACTCGCTCGCGAAGCTCACCGAACGCCTCGGTGGAGAGAAGAAGCTCTAAACTCCAACCGCGCGGGGAGTAGCTCAGCTTGGTTAGAGCGCGGCGTTTGGGACGCCGAGGCCGCAGGTTCGAATCCTGTCTCCCCGACTCGTGTGATGTCTCAGGTCATCGTGAACGCCTGTGTCGGGCCATCGTAAACGGTGGCCCGATTTCTTTTCCCGAGCGGCCGTCCTTTTGGCGGCCCGGGTGGTCGTCCGGTGCCTTGATAATCCTTTGC
>JBIOWR010000185.1:0-4408 GCA_044868775.1 Actinomycetota bacterium | reverse complement strand
GCCCGCCGTTCTTTGCACAACCGCGATCAGTGCGTGTGCTCGTCTCCACCGTCGTCGCCGTGCGCTCCCCAGCCGTGCGGAAGCTCCTCCTCGACGGGAACCTCCTCGACGAGGTCACTCTCTTCGTCGATGATTTCGGCGACCGCCGGCTGCCGCAAGCGCAAGTACACGCCGTCGTACAGGGCCGCGGCGATGATGCCTCCGGCGATGGGCCCGACGAAGTACACCCACAAGTTGGTCCAGTGGGTCGCGGCGACGGCCGGACCGAACGAGCGCGCCGGGTTCATCGAAGCGCCGGTGAGCGGTCCTCCCATGAACGAGTCCATCGCGATGACGAGACCGATCGCGAGGCCGGCGATCTTGCTCCACGAGCCGTGCGGATCGATCGCGACGCCGAACACGACCCACACCAGGAAGAACGACAGGATCGCTTCGATGAGAATTGCCTGTCCGCTCGAGATGCCGCGCACCACGCTGGTCGCGGCGATGTTCGAGGGCTCCCAGAGCTGCTTCGGCAGCGAGATGCGAAGCAGCAAGGCGCCCGCGACGCCGCCGGCGAGCTGCGCGACGATGTAGATGAGCGCGAGGCTGGAGCTGATCTTCTGCGTCACCCACGCGCCGATCGTGACGGCCGGGTTCAAGTGACCGCCGGAGATGTGCCCCACCGCGGAGACCATCGTCGCGATGACGAGGCCGTGCGCAAGCCCGACGGTCACGAGCCCGGATGCTCCCGCACCGAAGCTCGCGATGATGCCGGCCCCGCCGCCCACGAACACGAGCGCCAGCGGACCGACGAACTCCGCCAGGGCTTTCTGCCACCTCGTGTACTCCATCTGGTCTCCCCTCCACTAGGTTTCCACTGGGTCTCACGGTGCGTTCCGCGGCCCGGTCTAGCGGCCGGCGCCGACAGTGTCAAGGACGCGCGCCGGCACAGCGGCCGTGGGGATGCGCGGTGTGACGCTCGTGCGGCCTCCGCATAGGATGCCGGTTCGATGAAAGTGCTCATCGCCTCCGAGGATCCGCGCGGCCGTGCGTGGGTGCAGATGGCGCTCGGCCCCGACTGGGAGATCGTCGAGGCGGCCGACGGGCTCGAGGCGCGGAGCCTCGCCGCGAGCGAGCACCCGGACGTGATCATCAGCGACGAGACCATGGTGCGCTACGGCGGCTTCGGTTTGACGCGCGAGGTGAAGACGCTTCCCGACGCGCCGGCCGCCATCGTGATCCTCGAGCGCGCACAGGACACCTGGCTCGCCAAGTGGTCGACGGCCGATCGCTGGTTCGTGCGACCGGTGGACCCGTTCGACCTCGGCGCGGCCGCACAACAGCTCGCGCGGGCGCGGGCGACCGCAAACGCTTCCACACGAGGAGGGACTTCGTGAAGATCGAGGGACGGTGCAGGAATTGCGGGCGGGAGTTTCCGATCGATTTGGTGATCGCGTCGGAGAGGCCGGGCCACTGCCCGTTCTGCGGAATCCCCCTCGACCAGGACTACGCGGCGATGCTCGTCGACGCGTTGACGTTGCTGCAACGCATCGGCAATCAGATGGAGAACGTGCTGGAGCGCACGCGCGCCGTCGGCGAGAACGTGGAGATCGACGCGGAGAGCGTGCTCGGCCCGATCCGCGCCGCGCTCGGCGCCCGCGAAGAGGCGAGTGCGGAACGCCGCGCGACGCGTGAGGCCTCGATCGCCGAGGGGGTTCGCTGAGCTTCGCGTCGGCGGCGGAGACGCTGCGCGCTCTCGCCGACGCGATCGTTCCCGGGGCGCCGGACGACCCGACGCCGGGCGCCGCGAGCATCGACGCCGAACAGTTCATCGTCCACTATCTTGACTTCGTGATGCCGGGACTGTCCGGCACCGTGGCCACGCTCCTCGACGATCTCGCCGCGGAGCGCAAGCCGGGCTCGTCGTTCATCGCGCTGCAGCGCGCCGACCGTGAGTCGATCTTTCACGCGATGTCTGGCCACGAAGCCGCGCCGATGCGCGACCTCGCGACGTTGCTGGCCGGGCTCGCGCTCGCGGCGGTGTACGGCGAGTGGAGCGGGCAGGACGCCGACGGCCGCGTCGTGCGCACGCCGCTCGGCTGGGAGCTGACCGGCTTTCGCGGCCCGCGCCGCGGCGTGCGCTCGCTGCTTCGATCGTCACCGGAGGGATAGCTCGCGTGGCGAACCGGCCGGTTGCGTTCAACCTCCCCGACGTCGTCGTGGTCGGCGCGGGCGGCGGAGGAGCCGTGGTCGCAAAGGAGCTGGCGGAAGCCGGCCTCGGCGTCGTCGTGCTCGAGGCCGGACCGTGGCACGATCCCGCGTCGGACTTCAGCGCGCTCGAGTGGGACATGCTGAACGGCTTCGACTCGGTGTTCCGCTGGGGTCCCGCCGATCGCACGAAGCCGCCCTGGCCGCGCGTTCGGGACGGCGTCGGATTGCTCTTTCAGACCGCCGGCGTCGGCGGCAACACGCTTCATTTCGGGGGCAACGCGCCGCGCGCGTACGTGGACGCGATCGAGCGCGAGTGGCCCTTCCCGTACGAGGAGCTGATCCCGTACTACCGCAAGGTCGAGGCGACGCTGCCGGTCGCAGTGCCTGAGATCGGCACGGTGCGCGACGAGTTGTTCATCCGCGGGTGCGAGCGGCTCGGGCTCCCGCATCAAGTCGGGCCGGACGTGACGCTCGCCGGATGGCGCATGCAACCGAACGCGATCCTTCCGATCGCGCGCGACGCCGACCCGCTCGCGTACCCGGTCGCCGACGGGTGCACGCAATGCGGGGAATGCATTGTCGGGTGCCGCCATCCCGCGGGCGCGCCGCTCGAACGCACGGCGAAGCGCGGTACCAACGCCACATACGCGCCGATGGCGGTCGCCACCGGACGGTGCGAGATTCGCACCGGGTGCTTCGCGACCGCGCTGCTGACCGAGGACTCGCGCGACGGCGTGCGCGTGCGCGGCGTGCGCTACCGCACCACGCGCGGCCAGGTGCTCGAGCAAGATTGCCGCGTGGTGGTGCTCGCCGCGGGACCGGTGGAGAGCCCGCGCCTGTGGCTCGCGAGCGGGCTGCCGCACCATCCCGCGGTGGGCGGCTATCTCACGACGCACTGGTTCGATTACGTGACGGGGGAGTTCGACGACGTCGTGGACATCTCCCAGGGGCAGACCTCGGTGGTGCGGGCGGAGTTCCCCGGGCTGGGTTTCCTCGAGACGCAAGGCGCGGGGCCGATGACGTTCGCAACGCTCGCGTTCCTCGGACGGCCGCGCGGTCACGAGAGCGGACCGTGGGCGACGTCGGGACGGCTCGCCGGCGCGGCGATGAAGCGCAAGATGGAGGCGTACTTGCGCACGTTGCTGATCGTCGTGTGCGTGGACGACGACGGCGTGCGCACGAACGGCGTGTCGCTTGCCGGCGGGGTCGCGGACGAGCACAACCCGGCGCCCGTCGTGCGGTATCACGCGAACAAGGCGACGGAGGCGCGCCGCGAGGTGCTCGTGCGCAAAGCGGCGGAGGTACTCATGGAGGCGGGCGCGAATCCCGGCTCCATCCATCGCGCCGACGCGTATCCCTCCACGATCCACCAACACGGCACGATGCGCATGGGCACCGACCCCGCGCGCAGCGTCGTGGACGACGGCGGCGAGGCGCACCAGGTCAAGCGCTTGTTCATGGGCGACACGAGCATCTTCGCCAACGGGATCGGCGGCCCCAACCCCACGCTCACCGCGCAAGCCGTCGCGACGCGTACGGCGACCAAGATCGTGGAACGCTACTTCTCATGAGCGTGCTCGTCGGCACCGCCTCGTGGACGGACAAGACGCTGCTCGAGTCCGGGTGGTATCCGTCCGACGCGAAGACGGCCGAGGCGCGCCTGGCGTACTACGCCGGGCGGTTCCCGCTCGTCGAGGTGGACTCCACGTATTACGGGCTTCCGTCCGAGCGCAACGCCGTGCTGTGGCACGAGCGCACTCCGTCGCATTTCACGTTCAACGTCAAGGCATTCTCGTTGATGACCGGCCACCCCACCCGTCTCGAAGCGTTGCCGAAGGACCTGCGTTCTTTGGCGCCCGCCTCGGACAAGAAGTCGTTCCGCCCGCACGAGCTTCCGGGCGAGGTCGTGGATCGCGTCTGGGAGATGTTCGCGACCGCGTTGATGCCGCTGCACTCCGCCGGGAAGCTCGGCGCGGTGTTGATGCAGTACCCGGAGTGGTTCCTGCCGAAGCCGCAGAACCGGGAGCGCATCCTCGAAGCGAAGGAACGCCTGCCGGACTTCACGATCGCGGTGGAGTTTCGCCGCGGGGACTGGCTGGCGGGGCGCGAGGCGGAGCGCACGCTGTCGTTCCTGGAAGAGCACGGCCTCGTGTTCGTGTGCCTCGACATGCCGCAGGGGTTCGCCTCGTCGGTGCCGCCGGTTACGGCGGCGACC
>JBIOWR010000184.1:0-3738 GCA_044868775.1 Actinomycetota bacterium | reverse complement strand
CTGCCGATCGCAGGGACCGCATTCCTCGCGGTCGGCCGAACCGCGGAGGCCGCACAAGCGGCGACCACGATTCGGCAAGACGCCGACGCGGCTCAGCGCGCATGGCCGTTCACGACCGGCAACGCGGGGCAGCTGGCCCTCCTCGAGGTCGTTACCTGAGTGCACGCCGTCATAGCCAGTAGTCCAAATCTCCAATATCACGGACACAGGAACCGGTTGATACCGGCGTGAACACGCACTAATCAGACATGATTGGGACTGCGCCGGACACACCGCAGGCGATGATCGTTCGCGCGGCATCGGGGGATCCCGCCGCGGCGCGCCATCTCGTGGAGATCACCGGCGACGTCGTGTACGGCTTCATCTACGCGCGCGTCGGCGGCGACCGCGACGTGACCGAAGACCTCCTCCAAGCGACGTATCTCGAAGCGATTCGCGCGGCGAGCAGCTTCCGCGGTGACGCGACGCTCGAGACGTGGTTGTGCGGAATCGCGCGGCACCGCGTCGCGCGGCACTTCGAGGCGGAGCGACGCCGCGCGCGGCTCGAGCGCAAGCTCCAGGTGATCGCGTCCGAACCCGAGCCGAGAGACGACGACGCCGACCTCACGGCGGATGCGGACGTGTTGATCGCAGCGCTCGGACGATTGACGCCGCTGCACCGGCAGGTGCTCGTGCTCAAGTATCTCGACGGCTCGACCGTGGAACGCATCGCGACCGAGCTGGGGCGCACGCGCGTTCAGGTGCAATCGCTGCTGCAGCGCGCTCGGTCCGCCCTCAGGCGAGAGCTGGAGGCAACGCGCGATGAATGATCCGCTGGAGCAGCGGTTGCGGGGGATCGACGGGCCTCGGCCGTTGAGCGCGGAGGGCCGCGCCCGGCTCGAGCGCGTGTTGATCGACGGTGCGCACGGGGAGCGATGGAGCATCGACGGCTCGCGCCGCATGCCCGACGACGTGCGCACGCGGTTGCACGCTGCGATCGTGAAGCGGCGCCGGCAACCGCGCCTCCTCACGATGAGCATTGCCGCATCCATCGCGCTGCTCGTCCTCGCCAGCTCGCTCGTGATCGCGTCGGAGCGCGGCCCGGGCGTGAAGCGTCACGTGACGCCCGCCTCGCAAACCGTAGCTTCGGCGTCGCGACCGAGCCGTCCGCGCGTGATGCCGCCCGGATCGTTGCGAACGTTCTCGTCTGCGGCGCAATTCCTCGACTACGTTCGCGCGAACGCGGACGATATCTCACAGGCGTACCTGTACGGCGTTCCGCAGTCGTTGCCGGCAAGCGGGCTGATGCCCGGCATGGTCGAGAGCGCCGAGATGCCATCACCGGCCGGACGTGATGAATCCGGAGCGCCGCCGGCGTTCTCGCAGACGAACGTTCAAGAACAGGGCGTCGACGAGGTAGACATGGTCAAGACCGACGGCCGACGGCTGGTCGCGCTCGCGAACCAGCGGCTGTGGTCGGTGGTCGTCGGCGAGGGCGGCGCGCGCGTGATGTCGTCGGCGAAGGTGCGGGAGGGCACCAGGGGCGTGTTGCTCGCGGGTGATCACGTCGTCACCTTCAGCTCCCGGCACGGCGCTCCGCGCGCTGCCGCCGAGGTCACGCACGTTCTCACCCGTCCGTGGACCACGATCGAAGTGCTGAGTCTCGCCGACCCCACGCGGCTCCAGCTGGTTTCGCGTTTCTCGATCGAAGGCGAATACGTGGATGCGCGCCTCACCAGCGGCGTGATTCGGCTCGTCGTGCAATCCTCCCAGCTCGGGCCGCCGCTGCCGGTCGCGGCGCCGCCGCCGATCACGCTCGAGCAAGCGAAAGCAGAAGTGAAGCGCACGCTTCGCCGGTCGGTGGTTGGAGATTGGGTCCCGCATTACGTCGTGGAGCGTCCGGGACGCGCAACGCGCACAGGGCACGTACACGACTGGTCGGCGGTGAGCCGTCCGGTGAAGCCGTCGGGACTCGCCACGCTCACGCTTGTCACGATCGATCCCGACGATCCACGGCCCGACAACGCGCTGTCGGTTCTCGGCGCCGGCCAGACCGTGTACGCCAGCCGCGACAACCTCTACGTGACCTCCACCGCGGTCGCGAACGGGGTTCCGCTGACCCCGTCGTCGGGAATCGTGACGTCGCAGATCCACAAGTTCGACATCAGCGACCGTTCGCGCGCGGTGTACGCGGGAAGCGGAGAGGTTCCCGGCGTCGTGCTGAATCAGTTCGCGCTGTCCGAGCACGAGGGCTACCTGCGCGTGGCGACGACGATGATGCGCGCGACGGGGGAGTCCGAGAGCCGCGTCTCGGTACTCCAAGAAAAGCGCGGCCGGCTCGCGGAAGTCGGTTCGGTGCAGGGCCTCGGTCACGGCGAGCGCATCTACTCCGTTCGCTTCATCGGCGACGCCGGATACGTCGTCACGTTCCGCCAGATCGATCCGCTCTACGTCGTCGACCTGCGCGACCCGAAGCGGCCGGTGTTGCGCGGGGAGCTGAAGGTCCCGGGCTACTCCGCGTATTTGCATCCGCTGTCCGACACCTTGTTGCTGGGCGTCGGCTCCGAGGTGGACAGCGCCGGAGGCCGAAGCGGGATCCAGCTCTCGCTGTTCGACGTATCCGATCCCGCACACCCGAAGCGCACGCGCGACCGCGTTATCGGCCCGGCCGGCATCTCAACGGTGGAGCAGGATCATCACGCGTTCCTCTACTGGGCGCCGAAGCGCATGCTCGTGATCCCTGCGCTGCTTACGAAGACCGGCACGAGCTTTGCCGGCGCGATCGCGTTTCGCGTGCGGCCCGACGAAGGTTTCGTGGAGCTTGCGAGGCTCAGCCACTCCGGCAGGCAGGCGCCGCGTCCGATGTGGATCGTGTCGCGCTCGCTGGTGATCGGCGACAACTTGATCACGCTGTCCGACGCCGGGCTGTTGTTGTGCGATCTCGACGGTCTCCGCGACCGCGCGTGGACGCCGTGGCCGTCGCCGGCATCGCTCGGTGCGCCGTAACGTACGGTCAGCTCGTCAGCTGCTCCACGATCTTTGCGACCTCGGCCGGATCGAAGGTGAGCGTCGCGTCGCCGACGGTGAGCTCCGCGACGCGCATCGACGGTGACGCACCGGGCGCGGTTCCCGTCCACGTGAAGATGCTCTGCTCTTCGGCGATGCGTCGCGCGGCGGCGAGAAACGCGTCTTCCTCCACGCGCAGATGCAGGTGCATCATCGGCGTTTGCGGCGGGTCGGGCACGATCTCGACGTTGGGCATCCCGCGGAGCGCGTCCGCGATCGCGAGCGCGTGACGGTAATACTCCGGCATTTGTGGCAGTCTCGTGCGCAACGCCGCGAGGCCCGACGCGGCGTACGGCCACATCGCGAACAGCGTGCCGCCGTGACGCTTTCGCCACGCGCGCGCCTCGTCGATCACGTCGGGTTCGCCGGCGAGGCAGCATCCGCCGAGCCCGCCGAGCCCTTTGTAGAGCGACACGTACACGGTGTCGAACAGGGCCGCGATCTCCGCGGGCGATCGCTCGTAATACGGCGTGCACTCCCAGAGTCGCGCACCGTCGAGGTGCACGGCTGCGCCTCGCTCGCGCACCAGCGCGACTTGTTCTTCTAGATCCTCCCACGCCGGCAACCGTCCGCCGATCTCGCGCTGCGGCAGCTCGAACAGCACCGCGGCGAGGCGCTCGGGCACCGCCTTTATCTCATCGAGCGTGAAGAGCCTGCGCGCGTCGCCGAGCGGAATGCCGGTGAGCCCGTGCA
>JBIOWR010000183.1:0-7059 GCA_044868775.1 Actinomycetota bacterium | reverse complement strand
GTCGCGCGCGCGGCGTTTCCCTTGCCGGTCGCGGCACGCCCGTTCCCGTTCGCCGCGCCGTTCCCACCGTTTGCGTCGTGCGCAGCTTGCATCGGGTGCTGGATGAACGGCAGCAGCTTGCGCGGATTCTTCGGCAGCTTCGTGTCGATGTACGCGGCGATCTCCTCGTAGACGGCGTCGCCCACGATCTTGCGGATCTCCACCTCTTGCGTCCGGTACACCATGCCGGCCGGGTTGGCGAACGCCTCCGGGCGCGAGATGCAGTACCACTCGAACTTCACGCCGTCTCCCCAATCCTTCTCCGCGTATTCGGTGAGGAGCATGCGCGTCGCGTTGCCGTCGTCGTCGTACTCGAGCACGTCGTCGCGCAGCGGGAGCATCCAGCACACGTGCGGCTTGACGTCGGCCGGGTGCTGTCCGGTCCGCAGCGCGTAGTGATGGAACGCGCAGCCGATGCCACCCTCGAATCCCTCGCGGTTCGCGAAGATGCACGCTCCCTTGTAGACACGCGTCTTGGCCGGGCCGTTCGTCGCGTCGCCCTTCACGAGGAATCCCTTGTCGAGCCCGACCTCGCGGAACTGCCAGTCCTCGGGGCTGAGCTGCTTCGCCAGCTTGCGGATGCGCCGGACCTCCTGCTCGTCGTCCATGTACGCGCCGAGCGTGCAGCATCCGCCGTCGGTGGACTTCTTGCCGGTGCCCTTGTCGTATACGCCTTCGCAGCCGCATCCGAAGATGCACTGCCAGCGCGACGTCATGAAGGTGATATCCACAGACCACGTCAGGTTCGAATTACGTGGATCGCGAAACTCTACGAATTCTCTGGTGGGAGGCATGGCCGCCGTTCTTTCGCTTGTACCGGATCGTCCCGCCCATTACATCACGCAACACGCCGAAGTGAAACAAGGCGCGTTTCTACCAATCGCTGCAGCGCTCGCTCGCACGCGACAGGAAGCGCTTGCGTGGAGACGAAGTTACGACGCGAGAGGTGAACGCTACGTGAGGTGTGACCAAACGCTGGCGGCGCGGTGGCGCTGGAGAGGCGCTGCGTCGGTCGTCGTCGTCCTTGCTCTGGTCTCGTCTTCGTTCGTCGCGGGTGCGGACGACGACGACCGCCACAGCAGGGGGCCGAAGCATGCGACCGGGTCGGTCAGGTACCCGTGCGCGAACCCCGCGTTCACCCGCACCGGCATGACCCCGAACGGCGTGTGCGGCTACCGGTTCGACGTCACGCCCGGCGCGTCGTACCGCGTGGCGCCCCTCAAGCCCGCCGACATCGACATCCACTTCGTGAGCGCGGCAGGCGAGTACGTGCGGCAGAACGCCGGCGGGCCCAACGAGTGCGGCGAGCTGCACGGCACGGTGCACGACGACGCCGTCAAGGCGATCGTGGTCACCTCGCCCTCCGCGTGCTCGGCCCGTCCCGGGGGCGCGTACGAAGGCAGCCAGGTCAACGTGTCCTTCGCGTACGCCGAGTAGCGCCCGCCCCCGCGGTATCATCGCATCGCCGAGGGGGGAGCCCATGACCACGCAGCGCATCTACACGCTTCCGGTCGACCAGACGCAGTGGCACGTGAACGGCACCCCAGAGATCGTCTTCAACTGGGAGTACGACGACGTCCGCGACAACCTCCTCACGCTGTACTCCAAGGGCAAGTCCAAGCAGTGGGACTCGGCTGTGCGCATCGACTGGTCGCACGACATCGACCCCGAGAACCCGATGGAGCTCGAGGACCATTACCTCGCGATCTACGGGTCGCCGACCTGGGAGCGGATGAACCAGCGGGAGCGCGCCGAGCTCCGCCGGCACGTCCAAGCGTGGCAGATCTCCCAGTTCTTGCACGGCGAGCAAGGCGCGCTCATCTGCGCCGCGAAGATCGTGGAGACGGTGCCCGACATCGACTCCAAGTTCTACGCCGCGACCCAGGTGATGGACGAGGCACGCCACGTCGAGACGTACTCGCGATACCTCCACGAGAAGCTGGAGCTTGCGTACCCGATCGTGACGCCGCTCAAGAGCTTGCTCGACGACACCGTGAAGGACTCGCGCTGGGACTTCACCTACCTCGGCATGCAAGTGCTCATCGAAGGACTGGCGCTCGCGGCGTTCGGCCTCATCCGCGACTTCGCAAAGAACCCGCTCGCGCAAGCGATCAACGCGTACGTCATGCAGGACGAGGCACGGCACGTGGCGTTCGGACGCCTCGCGCTGCGCGAGTTCTACCCGCAGCTGACGCAGTCCGAGCGCGACGAGCGCGAGGAGTTCGTGGTCGAGGCGTGCTACCTCATGCGCGACCGGTTCCGCGGCGAGCAAGTCTGGGAGCGGCTCGGACTGCCGATCGACGAGTGCATGGAGTACATCGAGAAGGCGCCGCTCATGCAGCAGTTCCGCAAGATGCTGTTCTCGCGCGTCGTGCCGACGATCAAGGACATCGGCTTGTGGGGCCCGAAGGTGCAGCGCGCGTACGAGGACATGGGCGTGCTCGATTACGCGATGCTCGACCCGAGCGAGCTGTCGGACGACGACGAACGCTTCGCCGAGGAGCTCGACGAGCGCAAGCAGCAAGTCGCGGAGACGATCGCGGCCGCGGACTGAGCACGCGCGGCGACGCGGACCAGCACGCGCGGCGACGCGGTTAGGATGCGCCCGCGATCCGGCGCCTGATCCGCCGGAACTTCAGCTTGCGCAGGAACACCAACCCTCCGAGCACGCCGCCCGCGATCGCCAGGACCGCCAGCTCGCCGAGGTAATCGCCGAAGTCGGGGCCCCCACCCCCGCCGGTCGCGGCGGGCGCCGAGGCGGTCGGCGAAGGCGACGGTGACGCGCTCGGCGAAGGCGGCGGTGTCGGCGACGCATACGCGCCGGTGACGACGACCTTCACCTCGGGCTTCTTCGGATCGTTGGAGCCGACGGTGATCGTGGCCTCGGGCGGCGGATCCTTCTCGCTCGTCGGACGGAACCGAACGTCGAGCACGATCACGTCGCCGGGTTGCAGCGCGGCGGGGAGCGCCGGCGCTCCGGTCATCGTGAACTGGTCGGCGGCCGCGCCGGTGAGCGAGAGCGAGCGGACGGTGAGGGTCGTGAGTCCCGAGCTCAAGATCGTCACCGCTCCCGGAACACCGTTCGTTCCCACAGCGGCCGACACCACGAGCGTCGCCGGCGTCACGGTGATGCCGGGCTGCCCGCCCGTCCCGCTCAACGACACCGTGCGCGTGGCCGCGTTGCACGAGTCGCTCGCCACCCGCAGGGTCGCGAACCTCTTGCCGAGCGCTCGCGGCGAGAACGTGATCGGCACGCGCAACTGCGCGCTCGGCTGCAGCACCACCGGCGGCGTCGGACCCTTCGTGAAGTCACCCGACCCCGTCAGCGTGATGCTGGTGAGGTTCATCGGCTCGCTGCCGGTGTTTGCGATCACGACGTCGCGCGTGGCCGAGACCGAGCCCACGCGCAGCGCTCCAAAGGAAAGCGACCTCGGCGCCACCGAGATCTCCGTGTCGCGACCCTCTCCAAAGACTTGCACCGTCTCTTGCTTCCCGTTCGCCGTGACCACGATGTCGGCGCTTTGCTTGCCCGCGCTGGAGGGCGCGAACACCACGTCGAACGTCGCGCTCTGACCGACGAGCAAGTCCGGCGGCGCAGCCGGCGTCGTCTGGAACGCGGCCGCGGTCGACGCGATACCGTCCACGTGCAGATCGGTGTTGCCCTGGTTGGTGATCGTGAAGCTGTTCGTCGCCGTGTCGCCCGCACACACCGCCGGGAACTCGTAAGAGGCCGGCGTCACCTCGAACTTGTCGTTGCCCGGGTCGTTCGTCGGCGTATCGGTCGGGTCGGGCGTGGGCGGCGCATTGGGCCCGCCGGTTTGAGACGCCAAAGCCACCGGCGCGAGAAATAGCGCGCAGGCGGCGAGAAAAGCGAGCCCAATGAGAAGACGCCTCACGTGCAAAGGGTAGCAACGAGAAGCTCGCGTTGCGGGACTACCAGGTGGTGTAGGTGAAGCCGATGTTGCGCTCGCTCCCGTCGAACGACCATCCCGGCTGGTTCATGCACATGGACGGCGTCGCGACGATGACCGCCTTGACGGCTCCCTCCGAAACCTTGTTGGTGAAGCCGCCGCACCCGAAGCCGAGCGGGCCCGGCCCCGCGTACGCATCGAGCAGGCTGTTGTCGGCGGCGTAATAGGCGACGTCGAGGTCGGCAGGCTTCGAGGGCGTGAGCTTGAAGTGCGAGCCGTCGGGCACCGGCGTGATCAGGTATCCGCACGCGCCCTGGGGGGTGATCCCGCGTAGCGTCGGCACCGGCGTCACGCACGGGTTCTGGATGACTCCCGAGATGGTTGCGGCTTGTGAGGAACCCGGCATCAGCAGTGCGGCTGCCACCGCCGCTCCCACGAGAGCGGCCTTGAGGTTCACGACAAGGTCACCACGAATTCGAACGACACGTCGTGCGCGCTCGGGCTGGTCACGCTGATCGTGACGAACGCGCTGTCGGTCCCGGCCGGAATGTTCTTGCTCTCGGGACCAGGGTTCACGCCCGTGGTGTTGTCCCAGTTGCGCACGGAGCCGTCGCCTTGGGGCCAGCCCTCCGCGTTGTAGAAGTACACGTCGAGGTCGACCGCGTAGAGCTTGAAGCCGTACTGCTCGAGGAGCACTTGCTGCGCGCCCGGATACGTGAGGTCGAAGTGCTTGCCGTGCCAGGCGGCGGGGACGGTGAAGGACCATCCGAGAAGCCCCTGCTGGTCGGCGGCCGTGTTCACGTCCTCGCCGCTGGGCCCGAACCACGCGAGCTTCACCGTGCCGGAGACCTTCGCCTCGGACGCGCTCGCCGGCGAGAGCGCAGCCAAAGCACACGTCGCAACGACGCACGCCAAGACGGCCCTCTTGAGCGGGTTGTTAGCGAGCACGTAAGCCTCCCGAGCCCTCGGGTTCCTCGATCCGTTTCGGCGGGAGCTTGCCCAACTCCTGCCGTGCTGCAGTTTCGTCCCCGCCATGGAAAACGACGGATGCGTCCGTGTGTTTCAGGTTTATCCGGAAAACCTCCGATCGGCCAGCTTTCCAAGTAAACCGCGCCCTTTATGCCGTTTTCCACCGCCTGTGACTCGGGGAGTCGCAGGTTTGCTCACAGCGCATGTTCACCAGGTGAACCTGGCCCGCGAGGACAAGGGAGCCCGCGCGGGTGGGAACGCAGTTCGGCGGACGCCCCTCCGGCGGAGATGAGTGCCGCGATCAGCAGAACAGCTTGAGCATGCAGGTCGCGCGGCCGGCCATCGTGATGAGCACGATCCAAGCGGCCACGAGCAGCACGGCGATCGTGAGGATGGTTTGGAGGACGCGGAACGTGAGGCTGCGTGGAGGCGGCGGCTCCGCGGGCGGCGGGCCGTCGCTCTCGCTCTCGCGCAGCACGCGGTCTCCTTCGATGCCGGCCTCCAGCAGATGCAGGCGCGCGGCGTCGAGCAACCCGAAGGGCACGAGCACCTGAACCGGCGCGTTCACGTTGCCGGCGAGGTACATCCAGGCGAACGGCGACGGGTCGCGGCGGTCGAGCACCACGGGCACGCCCGCGTCCTCCAGCACGCCGCGCACCAGCTCGGCCTCCACGATGCCGGCGGCCGTGAGCAGCCGCGCCCACCGTCCTCCTCCGCCGCCCTCTTCGGTGCGCGGGGGCGCCGGCCCCAACGTCGTCGTCCCGGAAGTCATCGCGACTAGGATAGCCCTCGCCGGCAGCCGGCCGGCTTTTCACCAACGTTGGAGCGTCGCGTGATCGTTCGTATCGAGTATTGCGCGGTCTGAGGCTATCTCGATCGGGCCGTCGGTCTGACGGCCAAGCTGATGGCCGAGTTCGAGCGTGAGATCGAGACGCTGACGCTGATTCCTTCGCGGGGAGGCGTGTTCGAGGTGACGGTGGACGGCGATCTCGTCTACTCCAAGAAAGCCACCGGGAAACACGCGACGTACGAAGACGTGGCCGGCCCCATTCGCGCTCGCACGTGAGGAGCGCGCTTCTCGCTGCGGCGCTGCTCGGCGTCTTCGTCGACGTGTTCTTGCTCAGGAGACTGTTCGTGCTCACCGTCGCCGCGGACCCGTTGCCGCCCGCGGTGCGCCCGCGGCCGGCGCCGCTCGATCCCGATCGCGGATTCGTGCGGCGCATGTTCGCGCCGGCCGCTCCCCTGTTGTTCCCCTCCGCCGCGGCGTTCCCGCTGTTCTGGTTCGGGCAGACCTACGAGGAGCTCGTTCTCGGGTTGCTGCTGATCTCCGTGGTGATCTCCATCGGCTCGCCCCTGCTGTCGACCGAGCTGTTGCTGTGGAGCCATCGCGCAAGCCGGCTCGATCCGGAACGAGAAGCCGATCTCATCGCGCGGCTGTACCGCTTCGGCGTGAGCGCGAACGAGGTGTGGGCGTCACAGACGCCGATCGTGTCGTTCTGGCAGCCGTCGGTGCACCTGCCGGCGGTGATCGCCGGCTCGCGCGTGCTCGTGTGGGATCGACTGCTCGACGTCGACCGCGAGCGCTGGCCGGGGATCGCGCTCGCGCGACGCATGTCGCTGTGGCCGTGGGCGCTGTGGCCGGTGTTCGCCGCCGCCGGGATGCGCGCGCTCGACACCACGTCGGTGCTTCCGTGGTGGCTGTTCGCGATCCCGATCGGGCTGGCGTTGCTCGAAGCGATCCCCGACACCGTGCGCCAGCTCGCCGTGCGCAAGCGGTTGCAGACGGACGCGGCCGCGCCCGCCGCGGTGATCGGGTTTCTCGAGACGGAGCTCGCGGCGATCGCGTTCATCGCCGGACGCGGCGACGGGGCGTATCACCGGATGGTGTGCATGCTGACGTGGGTAGCGGCGGTGCGCCGCGCGCGGCGCGCCGCCGCGCGTGCGCGCATGCCCTCCGAACGCATCGACGAAGTCGTGGCCGAGGTCGCGGCCACCCCGCTCGCAGTAGAGCCTCAGTAGTGGCGGATGCGCGCGCGCTCCGGGTCGCGGAGCGAGGCGCGCGAGCGATACAGCGGGTTGTGGAAGCCGCCGGTCCTCCACGCCTCCCATTCCGCGCACGCGGCGTGCTGCGCCGGCCAGT
>JBIOWR010000182.1:0-8123 GCA_044868775.1 Actinomycetota bacterium | reverse complement strand
CGTCCGCGTTGCCGTTGTTCGAGTAGACGAGCTGGTAGTCGAGCTGGTCGCCCGGCGACGCGGTCGTCGATCCTGCGAACTCGTCCTGCGGGTCCTCCGCCTGGTGCACCCGCACGCCCTTGCTCATGGCGGGCGACGGCGATCCGGCGACGGTGATCGTCGTGGTGTCGGACGTGAACGGCTCCTCGCCCTCGGCGGTGCCGTTCGCTTGGTTGTTGATCGTTGCGGGCTGCGGGAACGAGGCGTCGAGCGTGACCTGGAAGGTCAGCGGCACCTGCGTCCCGCCGCTCACCGGCCCCGCGATCGTCCACGTGACCGTTCTCGTGAGGTCGTCGTACGAGCAGCTGTCGCCGCCCGCGCACGAGTTCGGCACGTACGTCTGCTGCGCCGCAATGACGTCGGTCACGGTGATGTTCGACGCGTCCGCGGCTCCGTCGTTCGAGTACACGATCTGGTAGTCGATCGTCGCGCCCGGCGTTGCGTTCACGCTGTCGGTGTACGCGTCTTGCGGGTCGTCGTCCTGGTGCACGCGCACGCCCTTGTCGAGCGAGGACGCCGGCTGCGGGCACGTGATGATGTCGGTCGGTCCGACGTAGTCCTTCAACGCGGAGTTGAACGACTCACCGGAGGAACGGCTCTTGAGCGAGAACTGGTGGAACCCACCCTCGTCGCACAAGCTGAATTCCGAACCGAAGATTTGCTTGAGGTCGAGGCCGGCTTCGCCGAAGCGACGCGCGCCGACGGTGCCGCCGAAGAACGGCGACGGTTCCGGACGGCTGATCTGCACGCCGTTGACGTCGCCGTGCGCGGCGGTCGGCGGCGGGTTGATGAGCGCCCACTGACCGTTGAGTGGCGTGCCGGTCCACGTGCGCACTTCGATGTTGACAGGGCCGGTGCCGCCCGACCAGTCGTACACGACGAGAAGGTCTCCCGGGTCGCTCACCGTGCCGGGAGTACGAACGGGAACGACGTGTCCGTTGATCGTTCGTGTCTCGCTGCTCCTGTTCAATTCGAAGTTCGCGTGCACGTCGCCGGAGCCGGACGCGTCGATGCGTTCGAACGCGAGCCAGATCGACGACTTGGTCGCGCTGAACTCGGTGGCAAGGTATGCACGCGTGAAGTCCGCCTTCGACGGTGGCTTCTGGTTGCTGAACTGCCACTTCGCCGGGTCGTTCTCCTTGCTGCCGTTGGAGAAGATGAACTCGCCGCCGCTCGCGCGCGAGTCGGGTGGGTCGTAGATCGCGGTGATCGTGCTTGCGTCGGGCGTGGACGCCACGTTGGACCAGTCGCGCGTGGCGGTCGCCATGCCGTCGAAGTCGAAGTCGCCGTCAATCTCGAATCCGCTGACGACTCCCGCCGACGTGGCGGTGTGACTCGCGAGCGCAACGCCGGTCGACAGCACGACCACGAAGGCAAGCGTGAACGCGAGAAGCCGATAAATCTTGGACATCCGTCCCCTCCCCGTTGTGCGGGGTTGCATCCCCGTGAAGCCTCCTGGCGGCTCCAAATAAGCAAAGCGAGCAATCGCGGCCAATCCGTCGTGGACGGGCCCAATAGCCAGAAAACCCGCTTTTTGCTTTCTTGTCTAGAGGGTTTGGTTCTCTTTTGACGGCTTTGGAATACAAAAAACGGACGAACGCGTCGCCGCAGGCTGTAGCTTTCGCGACGAACGCGTCGTTCGGGCAATCGCGTTTCGTCGCGATCGCGCCGTTCTCGTCCGCGCTTGCCCCGCCTCGGCCGGCGTTTTTCACGAAGTTGCGTTCGCAAGGTCCACCGAGGAGACTGCCGGGGAATGGCTCGAACCATCGCGGTGGCGAACCAAAAGGGCGGCGTCGCAAAGACCACGTCGACCCTGGCTTTGGGCTCCGCCCTCTCCGAAGCAGGCAAGCGTGTGCTGCTCGTCGACCTCGATCCCCAGGCGTGCCTCACGTTCTCGCTCGGGATCGACCCGGAAGTCGTCGCCGACTCGATTCACGACGTGCTCGCCGGCCGCATCCCCGCAGGCAAGGCAATCCAGCAGGTGGCGGAAGTCGACGTGGTGCCGTCGACGATCGACCTCGCCGGTGCGGAGGCATACCTGTTGACGCGCACCGGTCGCGAGTACGTGTTGAAGAACGCGCTCGAAGACGTCGAGCCGCACTACGACTTCGTGCTGTTCGATTGCCCGCCGTCGCTCGGCGTGCTCACGATCAACGCGCTCACAGCCGCAGCCGAGGTCATCATCCCGATGCAATGCGAAGCGCTGTCGAATCGCGGCGTCGGTCAGCTGCTCGAAACGATCGCCGACGTGCGCCGCATCACCAACCGCCACCTTCACATCCTCGGCATCCTGCCCACGATGTTCGAAGCACGCACGCATCACGCGCGCGAGGTGTTGGAGAACGTCGGCCGTCGCTACGAGATCCCGGTGTTCGAGCCGCCGATACGCAAGTCGATTCGTTTCGCGGAGGCGCCGATGAGCGGACGCTCCATCTTGCGCTTCGCGCCGAGTCATCCCGGCTCCGAGGCGTACCGCGCGATCGCGAGGCAGCTGTTGTAATGGAGTGGGATCGCGATTACATCGAACGTCAGCTCGCAGACCACAACGCGCGACGACGCCAGCCCGATCCGCTCGGCAAGTCGGCCCTGTTCAGCGTCTCGGCGCCGAAGACCGGACCGCTCGGCACCATCACCGTGGAGTGCTCCGCGTGCAAGCGCGAGTCGCCGGTGCGCTTGCGCGAGATACCGCGCCTCGTGATGCCGTTCTCGGTGACGCTGCCGCGCCGCTACCACACGCTCATGAAGTGCCCCGGCTGCGGGCGCCGCACCTGGGTGCGCGCGCACTGGCGGCTGTAAACGCCGCGGCCGTCACGACCCGTTCCTCCGCCGGGCCGCCCGCCCGTCCGTACTAGGCTTTGGCCGTGGAGGTCTACGACCTGATCATCGTCGGCGGCGGCGTCGCCGGGTTGTGCGCGGCGCTTGCCGCTCCGGAGGACGCCCGCGTCATCGTCGTCGACAAAGGCGAGGCCGGCGCCGGGTCGAGCCCGCTGGCGCAAGGCGGATTGGCCGCCGCGGTCGGCGCCGACGATTCGGTGGAGCTCCACGTCGAGGACACCATTCGCGCGGGAGCCGGGTTGTGCGACGCGGCCATCGTCGAGGACGTCTGCGCGGAGGGCGCCGATGCCGTCGCGTGGCTGAGCGCGCTCGGGTGCGTGTTCGACGTCGACGAGCACGGTGAGCTCGACCTCGCGCGCGAAGGCGGGCAGACGGTCGGGCGCAGCGTGCACTGGCGCGACGCAACCGGAGCGGAGATCGTGCGGGCGCTTCGGCTCGCGGTGCGCGACCGCTCGGTCGCGCGCGCGAAAGCGCGCGCGACCTCGCTCCTCACCACCGACGGCCGCTGCGTCGGCGTGCGTGCAGGCGCCGACACCGTCGTGCTCGGCCGCGCCGTGCTGCTCGCGACAGGAGGCGCCGGTGGGCTATGGGGAACGACGACGAACGCTCCCGGCGCAACCGCGGACGGCATCGCGCTCGCGCTCGACGTCGCCACGGTCATCGACCTCGAGTTCATGCAGTTCCATCCCACGGTTCTCGCGAGCGGCGCCGGGCAGCGCCCGTTGCTCACCGAAGCGCTCCGCGGCGAAGGCGCGACGCCCGTCGACGCGCGTGGCGAACGCTTCGTCGAAGAGCTCGGCCCGCGTCACGTCGTCGCGAAAGCCATCCTCGATCACGCGCCTGCGTTCCTCGATTGCACGATGGTCCCGCGCGTCACCGAACGGTTTCCCACGGTGGCCGCCGCGTGCAAAGCACACGGCTTCGACATCGAGCGCGACCGGCTGCCGGTCGAGCCCGCCGCGCACTACTTCATCGGAGGCGTCGCCGCCGGCGCGCACGGCCGCACCTCGCTCGACGGGCTCTTTGCAGCGGGAGAGTGCACGAGCACCGGCATGCACGGCGCCAACCGCCTCGCCGGCAACTCCTTGCTCGAAGCAGTCGTCGTCGGCCGCCGTGTCGGCGAGCAGGTCGGCAGGCAGCCGGCGCCGCCGTCGACGGTGCACTGGACCGAGTCGATGAGCGAGGGCAAAGAGATGGACGCGCGCATCCCCGAGATCATGTGGCGCGGCGCAGGTCCGGTGCGGTCCGGAGAATCGCTCACACGAGCGCTCCACGAATTGAACGATGTGAACGAAAGTAGCCACCGTTCGCTCGCCGCCGGTATTGTCGAGGCCGCGCTCGACCGGGAAGAGACGCGCGGCGTGCACGTGCGCGAAGACTTCCCGAACGAGAACCCAGCGCTGGCGACGAGGCGGCCGGCGCGCGGGCGCATTGTCGGGCGTGTCGAATAACTCGTCAAACGGGCACACGAAAGGACGAACGATCATGGGCTTTCTCGACGGCAAGGTTGCGATCGTCACCGGCGCGGCGCGCGGCATCGGGCGCGGCGAGGCGTTGTTGCTCGCGCGCGAGGGTGCGCGCGTGATCGTCAACGACGTCGGCGGTGAGTGGGACGGCACCGGCCGCGACGAACGGCCCGCGCAGCTCATCGTCGACGAGATCGCCGCGTTCGGCGGCGAGGCCAAGGCCAATTACGACGACGTCGCGGACTGGGCGGGCTCCGAGCGAATGATCCGCCAGGCGGTGGACGAGTGGGGACGCTTCGACATCCTCATCAACAACGCGGGCATCTTGCGCGACAAGATGATCTTCAACCTCACCGAAGACGATTGGGATGCAGTTATTCGCGTGCACCTCAAGGGTCACTTCGCGCCGACGCGACACGCATGCGCGTACTGGCGCGAGCAGTCGAAGGCCGGAAACCCCGTCGCCGGCAGCATCGTGTGCACGTCGTCCACGTCGGGCTTGCTTGGCAACGTGGGGCAGTCGAACTACGGCGCGGCGAAGGCCGGCATCGCAGCCTTCGCGCAGATCGTCTCCATGGAGATGGCGCGCTACGGCGTGCGCGCAAATGCGATCGCGCCCGCGGCGCGCACGCGCATGACCGAAGGGACGTTCGGCGAGATGAAGCCGACCGGGGACTTCGACGAGTGGGATCCCGAGAATGTCGCGCCGCTCGTCGCGTACCTCGCGAGCGACGAGTCGCGCGACGTCACCGGCCAGGTGTTCTACGTCTCCGGTGGGACCGTGCAGCTGTACGAAGGCTGGGGCCCGGTCGCGCAAGCGCGCAACGAGAAGCGCTGGACCCTCGAAGAGCTCGCCAAGGAAATCCCGCCGTTGTTCGACGGCCGCAAGACGGCATACGCTCCGCCGTCCTCGATCCTGCGCGCAACGGTCAAGGGAAGGGGCTAGGCCCCGCGCGCCCGACGCGACGCTCGGCCCGCGCGCCCCCCGGTCAGCCCGCGCGCCCGACGCCCGGCCACGCGCGCCCGACGCCCGGCCCGCGCGTCCCCCGGTAGTTCCCTCGCAGCGCAGGCTCACTGGGCGAGCATCGTGCTCACCAGGTGAACATGGTTCGCGAGGGACCTGCCATCCCCGGCGTCGCGATCGCGACGATCGCGGGGGAGGAAGGTAAAGGGGGACGGGCCGCGACCTCGGTGCGCGGTGCGGGCGCGATCAGGCGCCTTGGGTGAGGGCCGTGAGCTCGTGCGTCGAGTCGAGCTCCTCCAGGTGCTCGATCTCTTCGGCGAGCTTGATCGTCGCGGCTTCGTCCAAGCGCTTGCGTGCGTTCGCGGTGAACTTCTCGCGCACGTCGTCGTCGTCGAGCGGACGGTCGGGGTGCCCGCGGTTGACGAGCTCCTCGACGCTACGCTCCCGTCCGTCGCGCAACAGCACCGAGAGCCGCCCGCCGTACGTGTGCGGGAACGGAAGCGACGAGTCGATCTCGTAGCGCACGCGTTCGGCGAGCGCTAGCACGCGGCGATCGGTGCGGGCGTCCTCGTCGAACAGGTCCAGGCCATCGCGCCCTCCGACGAGTGCGACCGCGACGGCGAACGGCAGGGAGAACCGTGCGGCGTACGACGTCGCGGGAGCGATCTTCTCCGCGCGCGGTTCGCACACGATGGCGGCGACCGGCGCGGCGATCGCGCACACGATCTCCTCGATGTCGCCGGCGCGCACGGCGAGGCGCTTGGCGGCGTCGATGAACGCGTGCACGAAGTGCGACGCCGGATAGGGCTTGATCGCCATGCGCAGCGTCTCCCAGTCGTAGCCGAGGCCGTGCTGCAAGCGTGACAGCTCCGGATTCTCTCCAGAAAGAAACGTCGGGAAGAGCCCGTTCGGACCGTCGAGCACGCTGTCGGGTCCCGCCATGCCGCGTCGCGCGAGGTCGGCGGCGACGACGCCGGCGTGCGCGGCCCAGCCCGCGTGAAAGCGCGTCGTCTCGGAGCCGTCCGCCGCGAGCAAGCCCGACGATTGCGAGCCGGCGATGCCGAGCGCGTGCGTCATCTCGTCGGTGCCGAGTCCCCACAAGCGCCCGGCGACGGCTGCGGCCGCGAACGTTCCGGCGATGCCGGTGGGATCGAAGCCCCGCGCATGAAATCGTCCCGGCGCGGCGACGCCGATGCGCGCCATGACCTCGTAGCCGATCACGCACGCGGTGATGAGCTCGGCCCCGGTCGAGCCGGCCTCTTCGGACACGGCGAGCGCGGCGGGAACGACGACGGCGCTGGGATGCACGAACGACTCGGCGTGCGTGTCATCGTAGTCGAGCGCGTGCACGAGAACGCCGTTCGCGAGCGCTGCCATCGGCGCCGGAACGGCCGCGGCCGCACCGATCACGCTGGATTCGCGCGTGCCGCCCCATGCGCGCACGGCGTCGACGACCGCGCCGGCGGTTCCGGTTCCGGAGGCGGCGAGCGCGACGCCGATCGCGTCGAGGATGTGGCGCTTGGCGGCGTGACGGACCGGTTCGGGGACGGAGCTATTCGACAGCGAAGCCACGAAACCGGCGAGTCCTCGAGCGGCCGTCATCGAAGAAAGATGCTACCGAAGCATGGCGGGCGCGGAACCGTAGCTGGGACGAGCCGCAGCGCGGCCGGGAGAGCTATGCCGCAGCGGTTGCGAACAGCGCTTCGAGCGAGTCCACGCTCTCGAACCCGATGGAGTTGTTGCTCCCTCCACCGATGACGATCGCGTTCGGACGCACGTGCGTGGGGAGGAGGCGGAGCGACACGAGGAACTGGTGTCCGTAGTCGTCGTTGCCGTCCACGAGCACGAGGCCCGGCCGCAGCGAACCCACGAGCCGCCGCGCGGAGGCGTCGCTTACCGCGCCCACCGCCTTGGCACTCTTGGGAAGCATGGCCATCGAGCGCTGCTGAAAGGCGTCATCTCCAGAGACAACCAGAACCCAGTCCATTTGAACTTCTCCTTTCGATGCGCCCGGCGTATCGTGGGTCGCCGGATGTATGTCGAGTTGGGCGCGTCGCATCCACATGACAACGGTAGGTCATTTGCGCGATGCCGTCCCGTTCAGCCGGACTAGTCATTCGCGCGCCGCCCCGTTGCGCGGTTGCGACGTCTCGTCTCGTGAGAACGACGCCTGCCGGGCCGCGTTCATCGTGGCTCTGAGACGCCCGGACTCGTCCGTGTCTGTTACCGATTGGGGTCTTAGGGAGAGAGCGTCATCATCCCTTAGGATGGCGGGCGTGGATGTACGGGGGTTGGAGAGGGAACTCCGCAAGCTTCCTGGAGTCGTGTCGTGCGCGGTCACCGCGGAAGCCGTCAGCGTTCTCCTCTCCGAAGACGCAGACGCGAAAACGGTTGCGAAAGAGGCCGCTTCGCTGGCGGTCGCGCTCGGAGCCCCGTCGGTCCGCATCCTCGAATCCCCGGCGTCGATGGGCGCCGCCCGCCCGCCCGCACGCAGCTTGCGGCCGCGCGTCGCAGCGGCCACCGCGTTCGCAGCCGCGATCGCGCTGATCGCGACGCTCGTTCCGATTGGGAAGAAAGTCACGCCGCGCGTGGCCTCGCCGGCGGCAATCCGTCCTGCGCCCGCGCCGGCGGGCGGCGGGGTGCTTCCTCCGGTGTTGATGCCTCAGCCACCGACGCAGCGCCGGTCGACCGGTAGCGGCGCCGGCTTTGGAGTCGCGTCCGGCGCCGCGGTGGGCACCGAAGGCGTGGGAACGCCCGGGGTCGCAACGCCGGGCGTGAGCAAGCCCGGCACCGTCACGCAACCGGCTCCGGCCCCGAGG